>JBKKBV010000139.1:0-23053 GCA_046713375.1 Candidatus Limnocylindria bacterium | reverse complement strand
GGAACCTGGTCCGCGAGCTGATCGAGGAGCGCAGCCAGCGCGTGCGGACCGAGGCGCGCGCGGAGATGGCAGCGCACCTCCACGACTCGGTGCTGCAGACGCTGGCGCTCATCCAGCGCTCGCCGGCACAGCGCGAGATGGTGACCCTGGCGCGCACCCAGGAGCGCGAGCTGCGCGCGTGGCTATACGGTCGGGCTCCAACGCAGGCTGGCGCACAGCTGCGGGACGCCATCGACGCCATGGCCGGCCGGGTGGAGCGTGATCAACAGGTCAAGGTCGAAGCGATCATGGTTGGCGACGCCGATCTCGACGAGCATGCCCGCGCCCTCGTCTCGGCGGTCGGCGAGGCCACGCTCAATGCCGCGCGGCACTCAGGATCGACGGAGGTATCGGTCTACGTCGAGGTCGAGGAGGATGCGATCAGCGCGTACGTGCGCGACCACGGCACCGGCTTCGACCCGGCGGCGGTCGCGACGGACCGGCGGGGGATCGCGGACTCGATCGTGGGGCGGATGGAGCGCCACGGCGGGTCTGCGCTCGTGGACAGCCGGCCCGGCGCAGGGACTGAGATCGTGATGCGCCTCCCGAGGAAGCCGTCGTGACGGCGCCCACCCGCGTGGCGGCAGGGGTGAGCGTCTTCGTGGTCGACGACCACGAGCTGTTCCGCTCCGGCGTCCGCTCCGAGCTGAGTCGCAGCTGCCGGATCGTGGGCGACGCGGGGACCGTCGAGGCCGCGGTCGCCGGGATCGTCGAGGCGGACCCGGATGTGGTGCTGCTCGACGTCCACATGCCGGCCGGCGGCGGTCGCGGCGTGATCGAGGGGGTGCGATCTGAGGGCTCGAAAGCCCAGTTCCTGGCCCTGTCAGTGTCGGATGCCGCGGAGGACGTGATCGGCATCATCCGGGCGGGCGCCCGTGGCTACGTGACCAAGTCCATCTCGGCCGAGGAGCTCGTCGCCGCGGTCCAGCGTGTCCACGATGGAGACGTCGTCTTTTCGCCGCGCCTGGCGGGATTCGTGCTGGACGCGTTCGCCGGCGAGTCCGACCAGCCGATCGACCCGGAGCTCGACCTCCTCACCGCCCGGGAGCGCGAGACGCTGCGATTCATCGCGCGCGGCTACACCTACAGGGAGGTCGCCACCGAGCTGCACATCTCGGTCAAGACGGTCGAGACCCACGTCTCCGCCGTGCTGCGAAAGCTCCAGCTCTCGAACCGATACGAGCTGACCCGCTGGGCCTCGGACCGCCGTCTCGTCTAGGCTTGCGGCGCCTCTTCCGAGCGGTCGAGCGTTCGCCGAAGTACCAGGCCGCCGGAGATCAGCGCATACACGCCCGACAGGCCGACGCATATGGCCAACGGCCAGCTCTCAGGGCCGATTCCGTCATCGAGCCCGGGAACATTGCTGAGCACGATGATCGCCACCAGGACGAATCCGAGCGCAAACGCCGCCAGCGGCCAGCCGATCAGCCGTCTCGGTGCGATCAAGACGCCGAACGCCGCGACCGCGATGCCGATGAGCACCGCGAACAGCCCGGCCGTTGGGCCGACCAGCTCTGGCTCGGTGATCCCAAATCGCGTCACCTCCCATTGCTGGAGGACGACGTTCAGTACGGCAGACAGCCCGATGCCGAATGCCGCCATGCCGATGGCAAGGAGAGGCGGCCGCAGCCACGCACCCAGGGCCAGCTGCGCGGCCACCAGGACTCCGAGCACGGACAGAACGCCCCAGATCGGCGACCACGCGGCCATCTCCACGAGATGCGGTGTATCCCACACCAGCTTCACGGCGGCAGTGAACGGCAGGACCGCGAGGAGCGCAGCCACGAAGAAGACGAACGACAGCGCCGCCCAGGTCAGGCCACGCGGCGGAGTGAGGGTCATTCGCCCTTGAAGAAGTCGTTGATCGCCGTGGTGTCGTCAGAGAACGCCCAGCGCGCGGTGACCTTTCCATCCTTCATGTGATAGATCTCGGCGACCTTGTAGTCGAAGGTCTGCCCATCCTTCGTGGCGTGCGCCTTGGCCAACACGATGGTGTGCTCGTCGTTGGCGATCACGTCGTGCAGCTCCCCTCTGATCTCGTAGGGCGGAGGCGCGCCGCTGCCCATGCCGAACCGCGCGGCGAGAGCCTCTTTGCCGATGATCGGCTCGGCGCGACCGATCTCGTGCCATTCGATGTCATCCGCGAGCATATCTACCATGCCCGTCATGTCGCCGGCGTTGAAGCTCTCCTGCATCGAGCGAACCAGGGCGGCGTTGGGGTGGTCGGCCATGGGACTCCTCCTGTGGGGAACGTGGAACGAGATCATAGGCCTGTCGCCGATCCGATCAAGACTTGTGCTGATGGCCCGGGGGCGGATCGACAGCGGGGGAGGTGCCCGCGTGCTGCGGATGACGGCGAAGCCTCTGTCCCAGGAGGCCGTGCGTGGGGCTGGCCACGAACGCCAGCACGAAGACGGCGGTCGCCAGCAGCACGATCGTGCCGCCGGACGCAGTGCCCAGGTGGAACGAGATGTAGTACCCGGCCACACCCACGAACGCTCCGATCAGTGATCCCAGCGCGAGCATCGGCACGAATCGGTCCACCATCAGGCGAGCGGTCGCCGCCGGGGTGACGAGCATGGCCAGCACCAGGATGATGCCGACCGCCTGGATGCTCACCACGATCGTCACGGTCAGGATCACCAGCAGCAGGGCATCGAGCGCGAACACCGGATAGCCGAGCGCGGACGCAAGCGTGCGGTCGAAAGAGACGAGCACCAGCTCCTTGTGCACGGCCGCCAGTACCACGATGATCGCCAGCCCCACCGCCGCGCTGACCCCGATGTCCGCGGCTGACACACCCTGCAGGTTCCCGATCAGGAAGCCGGTCAGGTCGCCCTGGAACGTCTGGCGCGTGCTGATGAGCACGATCCCCAGGGCGAAGGCGGCAGCGAAGAAGATGCCGATGGCGGCGTCCTCGCGAATCCGTCCACCGCGCGCGACGACCGCGATACCGAAGGCGGTGATCAGCCCGGCCACAAGCGCCCCGCCGAAGATGCTCAGCCCTGCCAGGTAGGCCAGCACGATCCCGGGGAAGACGGCGTGGCTGATCGCATCGCCGATGAAGGCCAGGCGCCGCACGATGACATAGGCCCCGATCGCACCACAGCTGGCCCCCATCACCACCACCTCAGCCAGCGCGCGGAGGACGAAGTCGTAGCCGAGCGGATCGGTCAGCCAGCTCATTGATCGACCGGCCCGTGATGGCCGCCCCCGTGCACATGGCTGTGGTCCCCCGCCTGCACGATCAGCAGCTCGCCGCCGAAGGTGCTGTGCAGGACGCTCGGGACGAACGTTTCCGCCGGCGGTCCGTACGCGACCACCCGCCGGTTGACGAAGCAGAGCTGATCGGAGATCGCGGCAGCGGACTCAAGGTCGTGCGTGGCGTGGAGGATCATCGTCCCGCTGTCGCGCAGCTCCTGCAGCAGGGTGACGATCAGCTCCTCGGTCGTCTGGTCCACGCCTGTCATCGGCTCATCCAGGAGCAGGACCGATGCCTCCTGGACCAAGGCCCGCGCCAGGAACACGCGCTGCTGCTGGCCACCCGAGAGCGCACCGATCTGGGCTGCGCCGAGGTCTGCGAGCGCCACGCGCTCGAGGGCATCCCGAACCGCGACCCGGTCCGCCGCCCCGGGGATGCGCAGCCAGCCCACGCGCGGGTAACGTCCCATCATTACCACCTGCTCGGCACTCACCGGGAAGCTCCAGTCGACAGCCTCGCGCTGTGGCACGTAGGCAAGCCGATCACGCTGCCCGGCGACGGGGTTGCCATCGAGCGTGACGGTGCCGCTGGCAACCGGGGCCAGGCCCAGGATCGCCTTGAGGAGCGTGCTCTTGCCGGACCCGTTCGGCCCGATCACCCCCACCAGGGTGCCGGGCGCGATCGCGAGGTCGACATCCCGCAGCACGACCCCGGCGCCATATCCCGCATTCACGCCGTGGAGGAGCAGTCCCGATCGAGTCTCGCTCACGCCCGACATGATACCCAGTCTCGCCTGTGCTAGCCTCTGTCCATGGACCGCATCAGCCTGGCAGCCGCCGATCGGCTCAGTGCCGCCGGGGAGCGGGTCACTCGCCAGCGGCTGCTCGTCGCTGACGCGCTGGCCGCGGCCGGCCGCCAAGTGACGGCCGAGCAGCTCTATCGCGGCCTGCGGCGACGGGTGCCGGGGATCGGTCGAGCGACCGTCTTTCGCACCCTCGAGACGCTCGTGGACGCCGGCGTGGCGCGGCGCCTGGAGCTCGAGGGCCACATCTACGCCTACGTCGCCTGCCTGCCGGCCCACCATCACCACATCGCCTGCACGAGCTGCGGGCGGGTCGAGGAGATCGACGAGGCGTACGTGACACCGATCGCGGAGCGCCTCGCGCAGGAGATGGGATTCGAGATCGACGACGCCCGACTCGACTTTTACGGACGCTGTGCGGCCTGCCGGTCCGACGGCACGGCGACCGCCTGATCGCCGTGCGACGCCGTGCCCTGCTCCTGGGGCTGACACTGGGCGTTGCGGCGCTCACCGCCTGCAGCGGTGGGACGCCCTCGCCGAGCGATGGGCGGCTGCGGGTCGTGGCCACCACGACCCAGGTCGGCGAGGCAGCACGCGTGGTCGGCGGCGATGACATCTCGCTGACGGTCCTGCTGCGGCCGGGCGCCGAGGCGCATGAGTTCGAGATCACCCCGCCCGCGGCGGCGGCCATCGAGAAGGCTGACCTGATCCTGGAGAGTGGCGCCGGGCTCGAGACGTGGCTTGAGGATGCCCTGATCACGATCGGGGGCGCCGACGACGTGCGTGATATGAGCGCAGGGATCGCGCTGCGCGCGCCTGACGACCCGGCTGAGGCGGGCGAGGTGGATCCGCACTACTGGCTGACCGCACCGAATTCGATCCGCCTCGTAGAGAATGTTCACGACGCACTGAGCGCCGCGCGCGCGGACCTGGCGGGCGGCTTCACGACTCGCGCGGCGGCATACGTCGCTCGGCTGCAGACGGCCGATGTCGAGATTCGACGCCTGGTGGCCGAGATCCCGGTGGCGAGGCGCGGCGTCGTGACCAACCACGATGCGCTTGGTTACTTCATGGCGGAGTATGGCCTGCGCTTCGTCGGATCGGTCTTCCCCAGCCTCGACGTCTCCGCCGAGCCGAACCCCGCGCAGCTTGCCCAGCTCGCCGATACGATCCGAAGCGAGGGGTTGACCGCGATCTTCAGCGAGTCAGCCGTGAACCCCCGGCTCGCCGCGGCGATCGCCGAGGAGACCGGTGCCCATGTCGTCGACACGCCGCTGTACACCGATTCGCTGGGCATTCCCGGCTCGCCCGGGGCGACACTCGATGGAATGCTCCTGCACAACGCGCGGGTCATCCACGACGCCCTCGTCGGTCCATAGAGCGCGCAGGGCGCGGTCAGGCTTTCTCTGGCTCCTCGCCGTGGCCCTCATCTGCATCCGCCAGTCCGTCGCTGGCAGCTGACTCGGGCGGATCCGGCTCAGGCTCGGCAGGCGGTGGCTCGAGCACCGGGGCCGCGCCTGTCTGTCGCGCCTTCAGCTCGGCGAGCAGGGCCTTCTGGCGGGCATCGGCCTGCTCTCGGGCGATGGCCTCGTCGCGCTCCTGCTCACGTCTGCGCTTCATTCGTGCGCGAGTCTACGCCCCGACGCGGCCTCTCAGTACTCGGGCGGGTTGTAGGGTGTCTTTGAAGGCTCTTCGCCCTGGCTGGCCGACGCTGCGTCGACCGGCGCGATGAACCAGACGCCGCCAAATCCCTCGCCCTTCGCATCGCCCGCCGCGTCATCGGCGCTGTAGTAGTAGAGCGGCTGATCGCCGTGCGTGACCTGCTTGCTGCCATCATCGCGGGTGGTCGTCCCGAACGTCCCGGTCACGCCCGCGCCGGCGTTGACGTCGGAGCCATCGCCCAGCAGGGGTGGCCACGCGGCGGCGCAGTCGTCGTAGCAGGTGCTGGAACCTTCGGTATCGGCCGTGAAGATGTAGAGCGTCATGCCGTCTGGCCCGGCAAGCGCGTCACCCGCGCTGGTGGTCGCAACGGTGATCTCGATGGCATCGGCGCCCGGCGACGCGCTTCCGGCGCCGACCTGCGGGGTGCATGCGGCGAGCAGCAGCGCGCCGACGGCCATGGTTGACGCGAGACGCATCGGTTCTCCTCCTGGCGGCGATTGATTGGCAGGCCAGACACGACTATCACAAGGTACGCCCGGCGTTACACCGCGCTAGGAGCCTACGGTACTTTCCCGTCATCGACATGGCCCGGCCGATGGCTACGCTCGTCCCATGCCAGTCTTCGAGAACGGGTGGATCTGTCGCGAGTGCTGGTCCGCGAACCGCGAGCAGGATGAGCGTTGTTATCGCTGCCACGCGGTACCCAAGCGCAGGCAGATGCCCGAGCCCATCACCTTCGCCACCCCGGATGGCAAACCCAACGAAGAGCGGAAGAAGGTTTCCAGCCTGACCGCCCCCCCACCGCCGCCCGCCGTCGTGCCGGCCACCCCGGTCGTGGAGGAGCCCGCGACGCCTCGCGAGTTCGTCCTGCTGGCCCGGCTTCGCGCCGTCGCAGCCACGATCGGTCGATACCTCGCCCTCCTGGTACGACTTGTGCGCGCCGTCCCTGGCGCGCCGCGCGCCGCATGGCATTTCCTGACCCGGAAGGCCCACGCAGGCGTCGAGGCCTCGATGTCGCCGATCCGCGGCGTCCTGTCACACCGACGCGCCTGGCTGACCGCCGCCTGGCTGGTCTCCGGCCTCACCTCCGCGCTGCTCTTCTCTGTCGTGCTGGATGCCAGCCTGGCTGCCAGTCTCCTGGTGGTGGCCAGCGTCGCGATCTTCAGTGGCCTCTCAGCGGCCATCACCACCAATGCGTCGGAACGCCGCGACCGCAGGGCCGGTGACCCACGGGAGCACCTGGTTGGACTGCACGAGGTCCGGGACCCCGCCGTCCTTGCGTCTGCCGAGCATGCAGCCCAGTCCGCCCCCATCATGGGGACCCACGCCGGCCGCTAACCTCCGGTCAGCACCCCGATCCCGAGTGTCACGACCCCGATCGCCAGCGACGTGGCGCCCGCATACACGAGCCAGATGAACCGATTCGGCTCTGTTCTCCCGGCACCAGCCGACGAGAAGAAGAAGCCGGCCGGCATCAGGATCGCCGCAATCGGCACGCCGGATCGGGCAATCGACGACCACGGCTGGCCGAGCCCGATGGCGTCCGCGTACAGCAGACACACCAGGGCGAAGACGACAAGCACGCCAGCATGCGCGTGCCCGGCCCGAGCGAACGAGATCTGAAAGCCGGTGGCCGCCACCTGGCGCCGGACGATGCGCAGCATGTAGAAACCACCTGACTGGACAGCCACCACGCTCAGCAGCAGCACGCCGGCGGTGACGCGCGCTTCATCGGAGAGGACGATCCCGTTCATCGGTCTACCTCCAGTGGTTTGCGGAAGTGGCGGTCCAGCTCGGACGCCCAGCGGCGACCCAGGCCGTCTGCGTTCGCGGTCAGCCAATCGGCCAGGTGGATCGTACCGGCCGGCGGCTGCTCCAAGAACATGAGGCGCTGCTGCAGCTCGGTCACCTCGTGGCGCGTCAGCACCACGTCGCGCACGACCAGGCCGATGAGCCTCGCGGCCATCAGCGAGAAAGCTACGGGCGTATGGACGAGCAGTGCTCGGCTGCCGACCGCACGACGCACCAGGGCGACGAAGTCATCGAAGGCGAGGATGTCTGGCCCGCCAGCCTCGAGCGTGAGGTCCTCGGTCATGGCTCCCGCCTGCACCGCCACCCGGGCAACGTCCTCCACGTGGACGGGCTGGATCGGGTAGCGTCCGTCTCCCGGGATCCCGAAGGCGGGCAGCCGACGCAGGGTCCAGGCCAGGTTGTTGACCAGGATGTCGCCAGGCCCGAATGTCACCGTCGGCCGCACGATGGCATGGCCGATGCCGGTTGCACGCAGCGCGTCCTCGACCACCGCCTTGGCGCGGAAGTAGGCGGTCGGGGCGTCGTGCGCGGCGTTGATCACGCTGAGGTGCACGACTCGCCGAACTCCGGCCTGGCGAGCGGCCTCGAACAGCTGCCGGCTGCGCTCGATCGCCCACGCGTAGGTGATCGGCCCACGCTCGAAGCGGATCCAGAACGTGTTGTAGAGGGTGTGCGTGCCGTCCAGCGCGGCGGCCAGGCGACCTGGCTCGGCGAGGACGCCTCGCGTCAGGTTGCGCACCTCGTGCCCGGCCTCGGTCAGCCGTCCGGCGATGAACCTGCCAGTGAAGCTGGTAGCGCCTGTCACGGCATGGCTTGTCATGTCAGAGGCTCAGTCTAGGGCGAGCCGTTCCAAAGCCTCGAGCGGCAGCCAGGTCCAATCCGGCCGGTTGTTGGCCTCGTAGACGACCTCGTAGCACGCCTTCTCGAGCTCGAATGCGGCCAGCAGCGGCAACGCCTCCGGGCTGACCCCGCCATACCCCTCGAGGAGAGCCGCGCGGGCCGCGCTGAGCCATCGGCCGCGGTCGGCTGGGGCCGGCCCATGGGCGGCGGCCGTGTGCGCCGCGTAGTCCAACGAGCGCAGCATCCCGGCCAGGTCGCGCAGCGGAGACGCCGGCGCACGACGCTCGGCGGAAGGCCGCGCCGGCTCGCCCTCGAAGTCGATCACCGTGAACCCATCCCGGCTGCGCAGCAGCTGGCCCAGGTGGTAATCGCCATGCACCCGGCTCACACGAACCGCCTCTGCCTCCTCGATCGCCGCAAAGCCGGCAGTGATGCGGGGAGCCAGCGCCGCCAGGCGAGGTCTGGTTGTCGCGTCCAGTACGCCCAACGCTGCGCCAAGCTTACGCGCGGCGGAGGCGTGCCACGCGACGAGCTCGGGCGGGGTCGCGAGGCGGACGGGAAAACCGGCCGCACCGGGCTGCGACGCAAGGGCCGCGTGCATCCCGGCGGTGAGGCGCCCGATCTCCGCGACGCCCCGGATCGCCTCCGCCGGCCCGTCCGGCTCCGCGGCAAGGCGGTCGAGCACCCAGCTCCAGGCATCGCCTGTGGAGCTCACGAGCTGCTGCAGCATGGCTGCGGAATGCGGCTCGCCGTCGAGCAGGTAGGTCGCGGAACCCGCCAGGGCGGGCGCCTCGCGGAACCCGACTTGGGTCAGGAACGCGTTCATCTCGACCTCGGGGTTGGAGCCGGGCTGCACCAGCCGATACACCTTCAGCATCAGCGTTCCGCCCAGCGCCACCGACGTGTTCGACTGCTGCACTCCCAGCCGGCGCTCCGGCAGCGACTCCAGCGTGACTGTCCCGCCGGGCAGCAAGTCGGGAGCGGCCCGGGTTGGCGTGAACAGCCATTGGCCGCGAACGCCCGACAGTTCACCACCGGCGAGCATCAACGCGGCGAGGCTGCGCCACACCCCCTCCCCGTCTCGTGGCTCGCGAAAACGTTGCCCAGCGAGGGTCACCGGCACCAGGTAGCGGGCACCACCTCCGGCGACATCGGTCCCCTCCAGGACCACCAGCCAGCTTGAGGACCCACCGATCTCCGCCGCGTCAAGCAGTTCGACAGTCGCCAGCGCACGGCTCTTGCCGCGAAACCAGCGCTGGGCCGTGAGCCACTCGGGGGTGAACGCAGACGCCAGGCGCTGGAGCCGGCGATCAATCGCCGGCTTGGGTGCCATCGGTGAGCAGGAACCAGTAGAACCCGTGGGGGGCGAAGGTCAGCAGGTATGGCAGCTCGCCGATGGGCGGGAAGCGGACGTGACCGATCATCTCGACCGGCACCATCCCGTCGAAGGCGCGCAGGTCAAGCTCGACGAACTGCGCGAAACGCGACAGGTTGGCCACGCACAGGATGGTGACCCCCTCATGCTGGCGCAGATACGCGAGCACGCGCATGTTCTCGGGGGCGAGGAACTGGAGCGACCCGCGACCGAAGGCCGGGAATTCGTGACGCACGCGCAGGATGCGGCGCATCCAGTGCAGGAGCGAGCCGGGGATCCGCTCCTGGGCCTCGACGTTGACCGCCTGGTATCCATACACCGGGTCGACGATCACCGGCGAGTAGAGGGCCGCTGCATCGGCGGTCGAGAAGCCTGCGTTGCGGTCGGGCGTCAACTGCATCGGCGTGCGGACCCCGCTGCGGTCGCCCAGGTAGACGTTGTCGCCCATCCCGATCTCGTCGCCGTAGTAGATGACCGGCGTTCCCGGCATGGAGAGGAGCAGCGCGTTCAGCAGCTCGATGCGGCGGCGGCTGTTCTCGACCAGCGGAGCGAGGCGGCGGCGGATCCCCTGGTTGATCCGCGCGCGCCTGTCGGCCGCGTACTCGGTCCACATGTAGTCGCGCTCAGCATCGGTCACCATCTCGAGCGTCAGCTCATCGTGATTGCGCAGGAAGAGCGCCCACTGCGCCGTGGCGGGGATCTCCGGGGTGCGCTCCATGATGTCCACGATCGGGGTGCGATCCTCCCGTCGCAGTGCGATCCAGATGCGCGGCATGAGCGGGAAGTGGAACGCCATGTTGCACTCGTCGCCATCGCCGAAATAGGGCAGCACGTCCTCCGGCCACTGGTTCGCCTCCGCCACCAGCATGCGGCCCGGGTGCTTCTCATCCATCGCCGCGCGGAGCTTCTTCAGGACCGTGTGGGTCTCCGGCAGGTTCTCGCCGTTGGTCCCTTCGCGCTCAACCAGGTAGGGGACCGCATCCAGCCGCAGGCCATCGACGCCCATCTCCAGCCAGAAGCGCATCACCCTCAGCACGGCGCGCAGGACGGCGGGGTTGTCGTAGTTGAGATCGGGCTGGTGGGAGAAGAAGCGGTGCCAGTAATACTCCTGCCGCCCGTTGTCCCAGGCCCAATTGCTCGCCTCCGTGTCGACGAAGATGATCCGCGCGTCGGCGAACTTCCGGTCATCGGTCGACCAGACATACCAGTCGCTGCGGGGATTCGTCGCGGATCCGCGCGACTCCACGAACCACGGATGCACGTCGCTGGTGTGATTGATGACCAGCTCGGTGATCACCCGCAGGCCACGCTTGTGCGCTGCTCGCACGAAGGCTCGGAAGTCGCGGCGGTCGCCATACGCGGGGTGGACGTTGGTGTAATCGGCGATGTCGTAGCCGTCGTCGCGCAGCGGCGAGGGGTAGAAGGGCATCAGCCAGATGGCCGTGACGCCCAGGCTGGCGATGTAGTCGAGCTTGCCGGTGAGGCCGATGAAGTCGCCGATGCCGTCCCCCGACGAATCGGAGAAGGCCTTCACGTGCAGCTGGTAGATGACCGCGTCCTTGTACCAGAGCGGGTCGCTGCCCAGCAGCACGGGTGCGGACTTGCGGCTCACGCCGAGAGGGTACCCGCTCGCAACTGGCTAGGCTTGCCGCATGAGCCGCACCGAGCGGGAGAGGCTGAGCGACCTTCGCGCGGATGTTGTGGCACTGTATGCCGCCAACCGTCGGCAAGGGTACGCGCCGTGGTGCGACGCGGATTACGACTACGTCTGCCCGTCCGCCGGAACCTACCCGTTCCAGTGGTTCTGGGACTCGTGCTTCCACGCCATCGTGCTGTCGCACCTGGACGTCGAGCGTGCCGAGGCCGAGCTGCGGACACTGCTGCTGAGCCAGCAGCCGGACGGCTTCATTCCCCACGTGACCTACTGGTCGGCCACGGAGCCGGTGCTGGTCGGCCCCTACCAGGTCGCCGGTTCTTCGCCGTGGCAGTCGGCCAGGATGCAGCCGCCTGTCCTGGCCGATGCGGTCGCGGCAGTGGCGGCACGCGGCCGGGGGAGCGCCTATCTTCGCGAAGTTCTCCCGGCGGTACGCCGCTATTACGACTGGTGCGAGCGCGAGCGCGACCCAGACCGCGACGGGCTGATCGCCATCCTGGAGCCCCACGAATCTGGGATGGACCAGGCACCGGCCTACGACGCGTATTTGGGCGTGGTCGGAGAGGATCCCGCCGCTTTCGAGGCGGCGTGGCGGCCGGTAGTGGAGAGCAACGCTGCCGCTGGACACAGCGTCTCGCGGATCTTCGAGCGCGACCGTTTCGTGGTCGAGGACGTGGCGGTCAACGCGCTCTACGCGGAGAACCAGCGAGTCCTGGCCAGTCTGCTGGCCGGAGTCGGTGACGCCGATGGAGCGGCAGAGCTGGACAAGCGAGCGGATCGGACCGTGACCGCCCTGCTCGCTCGCTGCTGGGACCCATCCGACCGGGACTTCCACGGCCTCGCCGGTCGGGCCGAGAAGCGGCTTCCCGGCGATAGCGTGGCAGGGCTGCTCCCGATCCTGCTGCGCGGCCTGCCCCCGGAGATCGTCGACCGCATCGCCGAGCGCCTCGAGGACCCGGCCGATTTCGGGACAGCGGTGCCGGTGCCGAGCGTGTCACGACGCAGTGCTGCCTATCGCAGCGCCCCAGCCGGCGGAACCGTGCTGTGGCGTGGGCCGAGCTGGATCAACACCAATTGGTGTATCGCCCGCGGACTGCGACGGCACGGGCGGGACGAGCTGGCTGACCGGATCGAGGCAGCCAGCCTGGCCGTGGTGGAGCGCTCGGGCTTCCGCGAGCACTATGACGCGGATTCCGGTGTGGGCTATGGCGCCCGGGAATTCTCGTGGTCTGCCCTCGTCCTGGACATGCGCGAGGCCGCTAGCCCTTGACCGAGCCTCCGACGATCCCGCGCACGAAGAAGCGCTGGAGGCCGAAGAAGACGATCAGCGGCAGCGCCATCGAAAGGAACGCCGCGGCGCCCAGGAACTCCAGGCCCTGGCCGGTTGAGCTGATCAGACCGGCGATCACAACGGTCAGCGGGAGGTTGTCCGGCTCGAATACCGCGAGGTAGATCAGCGAGACGAGCAGGTCGTTCCAGACGAAGAGGAACTGGAAGATGGCGAGCGCTGCGATGGCCGGCACGCTCATGGGCAATGCCAACCGGAAGAAGCTTGTCACCGGGCTTGCCCCGTCGATCGCTGCCGACTCGAACACCTCTCGGGGCAGCGAACCCATGAAGTTGCGCAGCAGATAGACCGCAAACGGCAACCCATACGCTGTGTGCGCCAGCCAGACCGCGAGGAAGCTGCCAGCGATCCCCCAGCTCGCGAACAGGCTGAGGACGGGGATGAGCGTCGCCTGCAGGGGCACGACCAGCAGCCCGACGACGACCACGAAGAGGATGTTCCGTCCGGGGAACTCCATCCAGCTGAAGGCGTACGCTGCGAAGGCCGCAACGAAGATCGGGATCACCGTGGCCGGGATGCTGATGAACAGGCTGTTCAGGAAGGCGTTCCCGACGTTGCTCTGGTCGAGCACATGCAGGTAGTTGTCGAAGGTGAAGTGGTACGGCGGGAAAAGCGCCGTCCACCAGCCGCTGCCGAACGCGTCAACGGTGGGCCTGAATGAGTTGATGAGCAGTCCGATGGTCGGGATGGCCCAAACGATCATGAGGAAGATCAGGGCCGTATGGACCCCGATGTGGTTCCGAGCGAACCACCCCTTCTTCGGCCCAGCCTGGTCGAGTTGCGGGCTGGTACCCGTCATCGGACCGCCTCTTGCTGCCGGAAGCGACCGATGTTGAAGAACATGATCGGAATGATCGCCAGCAGCAGGACGACAGCGATTGCGCTTGCGCGGCCGTACTGGCCGAACTTGAACATCTCGGCGTACATCTGGTTGGCGATGACGTTCGTGTTCAGGTTCCCGCCGGTCATGGCGAAGACGATGTCGAACGCCTTGAGCGCCGTGATGATCATGGTCGTGGAGACGACGACGAGCGTCGGCACCAAGAGCGGGAAGATGATCCCGCGGAAGACCTGCCACTCGGTCGCCCCGTCCACCCGCGCGGCCTCCATCAGCTCAGGGTTGATCCCCTTCAGGGCGGCCGAGATGATGACCATGGCAAAGCCGGTCCACATCCAGGCCATGACGATGATCAGCATGAACGTATTCACGCTGAAGTCCTGCACCTGGAGCCACGGGATCGGGCCAGCGCCGAAGACACCGATGGTGGCGTTCAGGGTGCCGGTCTGAACGGTGCTGGGAGGGTTGTACTCGTACATGTACAGCCAGATCACCCCGGCAGCGACCATGCTGACGGCGAGGGGGATGAAGATCACGCTCTTCGCTACGGACTCGTATCGCACCCGGTCAACCAGGACCGCGATGAGCAGCCCGAAGCCGACCACGAACAGGGTCAGGAAGATCAGCCACAGGACATTGTTCTTGAGCGCTGACAGCGCGTCGGCGCTGCCGAAGAACCACGCGTAGTTCTCAAGGCCGACGAACACCTCCCCGGCGTTGTCCTGGAGGCTGTGGATGGCCGTCCCGACCATCGGGTAGATGAGGAAGACGGCCAGGAAGGCAAGCGCGGGGCCGAGCCAAAGCCACGGGCGGACTCGCGGCTTCTGGCGTTCGGGCAGCAGGCGCAGGACCTGCTCGGTGGCCCAGATGTAGCCGACCAGGACGGCGGGCACCCCGACGACCACGATCGCTGCGGTGATCAGCTTGTCGGCCATGCTCCTCCCCTATCGATAAGGAGGTCGGTGAGGGCCGAGGGGCGGCTTGCGCCGCGCCTCGGCCCGGAATCAGCTGCCGCTACGGAGCGGGTGACGCGTATGCGTCCTCGGCGACCGTTTGCAGGGCCGCCAGGGCCTCGTCCACCGTTTCCGAGCCCGCCGTCAGGCTCACCATGTGCTGCCAGAAGGCGGCGTTCATGGCCGACGGCATCAGGTCTGAGGCATCGAACACGAACTGCTCGGCGGCTGCCACGGCCTCTCCCTGAGCCTTGCTGAAGGCATCCGGATAGTCCGCTGCGTTCTTGTTCGCTGACAGCGCTCCGCCCCGCTTGACCCAGATGTTCTGGGCGTCGGCGGTGACGAGGTACTTCATCAGCGACTTGGCCGCGTCGGTGGCGTGGAACATGCCGAACAGGTCACCGGCGCCCACGATCGCGTTCGCGAAATCGGGGTTGATCGCCGGGAACGGGAATGCGCTGAAGTCGATGCCGGCCTTCTTGGCTGCGAACGCGCCCTCGCCACTCATGAAGCTGGCCTGCTGGAAGAATGCGCATCCGGGCGGGTCGGCAAGGAGTGGATCGCCGGCAGTCTGGAACTTGGTGGCGACGGCGTTCGTGCCGCCACCGAACGTGTTGTCCACGACGTCCATGTACAGGTCGAACGCGGCCTTGATCTTCGGGTCGGTCCATTCGACCTTGCCGGCCCACCAGTCGTTGTACACATCCGGGCCGGACTGGCGCAGCAGGATGTTCTCGATCCAGTCAGTCGCCGGCCAGCCCGACGCGTCACCCGACTCGATGCCGAGGCACCAGAGCGCCTCCGCATCACCCTGGTTGGCCTCGCCCTGCGAGATCAGCTCGTCCCAGGTCGCGGGCGCACCGGTCGAGTAGTCGTGCAGCGCGGGGTTGTAGAAGATCAGGCCCTTCAGCGCTGCCTTGATGAAGACCCCGTAGGTCTTGCCTTCGGACTTGCCGAGCTCCACGAGGGCCGGAGAGACCTCGGAGGTATAGGTCGCCACGTCGAGGACATCGTCGAGTGGCTGAAGCGCGCCGGCCTTGACGTAGTCCGCCATCTGGCCCGGGCCGGGGAGGCCGGCGAGGTCAGGCAGGACGCCGGTCGGGATGCCGGCCGCCAGGATGTCGTTGATCGACCTCGTGCCCTGGTACTTGACCTTGTTGCCGGTCTCGTCCTCCCATGGCTTCACCATGGCGAGGAAGGACTCCTGCTCGGCTCCTGTCCAGGTGCCGATGATGGTGACGGTCTTGGCGTCATTGGTGGTCGAGGTGCCGCACGCCGCCATCACCAGGGTGATGACCACGAGCGGCAGGAACCAACGGAATCGTCTCGCCATGAGTTCCTCCAATTAGCGTTGCGCGGTCAGCTGACCAGGGCCTTTTCGGATTCCGGATCGAAGACGAATAGCCGGTTCAGTGGCACCGCCAGCTCGACCTGGTCGCCAGTTTTAACCTTTCGGTCGGACGGCAGGATAGCGACGATGTCGTTCCCCTCTACCCGAGCATGGATCAATTCCTCGTTGCCCATGTACTCGACCACGTCCACCACCGCTGGGAATCGCATGGCCGTATCGCCGGTCCCATTCGCCAGCTCGAGGTGCTCGGGCCGGAACCCGATCGTGAGGTCTGCCCCGGGCGTCTGGGCGGCGACGACCTTGGCGGGCTCGCCCGCCAAGGTCAGCCTGGACTTCCCCATCATGATCTCGCCGCCCGCGGTCGTGACGGTGACGAAGTTCATTGCGGGTGAGCCGATGAACCCGGCCACGAACAGGTTGGCCGGATGCAGGTACAGCTCCTCCGGCGTGCCCACCTGCTGGAGGATGCCGTCCTTCATGACAGCGATGCGATCGCCCATCGTCATCGCCTCGACCTGGTCGTGGGTGACGTACACGATCGTTGTCCCGAGGCGGCGATGGATGCGTGCGATCTCGGCCCGGGTCTGGACCCGCAGCTTGGCGTCCAGGTTGGAGAGCGGCTCATCCATCAGGAAGACCTTCGGCTCGCGGACGATCGCGCGGCCGAGGGCCACCCGCTGCCGCTGGCCGCCGGAGAGCGCCTTTGGCTTGCGGTCGAGGTAGCGATCGAGGCCAAGGATCCCGGCCGCCTCCCGTACGCGCGTGTCGATCTCGGCCTTCGGCATCTTCCGAAGCTTGAGCCCAAAGGCCAGGTTGTCGAAGACCGACATGTGTGGGTAGAGCGCGTAGCTCTGGAAGACCATGGCGATGTCCCGGTCCTTGGGGGCCACGTCATTGACGACCTGGTCGCCGATCAGCAGCTTTCCCTCGCTGATCGTCTCCAATCCGGCCACACAGCGCAGCGCAGTCGTCTTGCCGCAGCCGGATGGGCCGACGAGGACCAGGAACTCGCCGTCGGCAACTTGGAGGTTGAGGTCATTGACGGCGACTACGTCGCCGGCGAAGCGCTTGAACACGTGATCGAAGGTGACCGTCGCCATCTCGCAATGGTCCTCCTGAGAGGTGTGCGCTCGCCCTGCGGGCGGGTCAACCAGGCGGCGTGGCGCCGCGAATCGCCATCATAGGACACCATCGCGCCCGGGGGAAGCCGGCTGGTCGGCCAGCCCCCACAGATCACCGACGGTGAAGCCTTCGGGGAACGGGTCATCCGGGTCGAGCTGGTACTCCGCCCTCCCCGTGATCCAGGCGCTGCCGGTCAGCTGCGGCACCACGGCGCGGTACGGGCCGACCGTCGTCTCGCGCAGCAATCGGCCGGTCCAGGCCGTGCCCAGGATCCCCTCGTGCACGAAATTCTCGCCGATGCCGAGCTTTCCGCGAGCGTGCAGCACCGCCATGCGCGCGCAGGTGCCAGTGCCGCACGGGGAGCGGTCCAGGACGCCGGTGAACGACTCGGGCCGATCCCAGTCGAGGGTGCCGGAGGAGACGACCACCGTGTTCTTGCCGTCGGCGCCGGCAAGCGTTGGCGGCGCGGTCAGCTCGATGATGCTGATGCCGCGGATCTCGGGGTGGTCGGGATGCGCCACCGGGATCTGCTCGCGTGCGGCGGCCTTGACCATCTCGCCCAGCCGCACGATGTCGCGCCCTTCGTCGGGGGTCAGCTTCAGCCCCAGCGCCGAGGCCTCCACAATGGCGTAGAACATGCCGCCCCAGGCCACGTCGACCTTGACGCGGCCGATCTCCGGCACCTCGACCGGTGCGTTGATCTCGATTGCGAAGGCGGGGACGTTCTCGAAGGTGATCGAGGTGGCCCTGCCGTCGCGGACATCGGCCCGGACCCGGATCAGGCCGGCAGGCGCCTCGAGGGTGAGCTGGGTGATCGGCTCCGTGACCGGAACCAGCTTCTCGGCGATCAGCACGGTGGCGGTGCAGATCGTGTTCGAGCCGCTCATGGCCGGGTACTCGGCCTGCTCCATGATCACGAAGCCGGCATCGGCCTTGGGGTCGGTCGGCGGCAGGATCACGTTCGCGCACAGCGCCGGGTAGCCGCGCGGCTCGCGGAGCATCAGGCGCCGGAGCTGGTCCCCGTGCTTGGCCAGGTGGTTGCGCTTCTCGAGCATGGTCGCGCCCGGCACGTCGTGGACTCCGCCGATGATGACCCGGCCCGGCTCGCCTCCGGCGTGTGCGTCGACGGCCGTGATGGTCGGGTCCAGTCGCATGCCGGCATGGTGCCATGCCTGCGCTGCCCGGGGACATCGCGCATAGTGACCGCCTCGTGGTCAGCCTCCTCACCGCCCGTTCCACCGCGCACGAGCTGCTCGACGCGGAGCACCTCGACCTGCTCGAGCTGGGCAGGAACCTGCGCGAGATGTCGATGCTCAACCGGCTCCCGGGAGGGATCGGCGAGAGCGTCCGGGCCGTCGAACAGCTCCTGGGCGAGCAGACGGAGGCGACCGTCCTGGATGTGGGGACCGGCGCCGGGGACTTCCCGCGCCGCCTGCGGCGCCGAAGGCACGTCGAGGTGATTGCGTCGGACCTGCGGCCCGAGGTGCTCGAGATCACCGCTCGTAACCTGGCGGGTAGCAACAACGTGTCCCTGCTGAAGGCCGATGCGCGCGCCATCCCGCTGGCCGACGGCGAGGTGGACGTCGCCCACGCGTCTCTGCTGATGCACCACTTCGATCCCGATGACGCGATCAAGGCCCTGGCCGAGATGCGACGCGTTTCGCGGCTCGGCGTGGTCATCAATGACCTGCGCCGCGGCCTGCTGCCGTTCGTGATGACGGCGGCCGCGGTCCTGGCGCTCAGCCGCGGCGCCTACACGCGCCACGACGGAGTCCTCTCGGCGCGCCGCGCCTACACCCTGTCGGAGCTGGACACGCTGGCGTCGAAGGCAGGGCTCAGGCGGGTCAGCCGGAGCGGGCGATTCTGGCCGCGCGTCACGACGGTCTATCGATGAACGCGCCGTCGCTCGACTGTGAGGTCCTGGTGGTCGGCGCGGGGCCAGCGGGATCGGCGGTTGCGGCGGCCCTTGCTGCGCACGGTCGCGACGTGCTGATGGTCGAAGCTCGCGCCCATCCCCGTGCGAAGGCCTGCGCCGAGTACGCCAGCCCGCGAATCGTCGAGGAGCTAAAGCTCCTGGGCCTGCCGGAGGATGCCTGGAAGGCCGACGCGCTGCCCCTGACGGGGATGCGCGTCATCCGCGGTGACGATGCGGTCGACGTCCGGTACCACGACCGGGGCGGAGAGCGGATGGCGTGGGGCCTGGAACGGACCCGGTTCGATGCGACCCTCGCCACGCATGCCGTCGCAAGGGGAGCGCGGCTGATGGAGCACACCTCCCTTGCTGACGTGGGCTGGACCGGTGGCGTGGGCGGGCTCGACGGGAGGGCGGTGCGGGCGACACTAAGAACGCGAGAGGGCAAACGCGGCGTCCGTTTCCGTTGGTTGCTGGGTGCCGATGGGGCGCGCTCCCGGGTGAGCCAGGAAATCGCGGTCGAGCGCGGGGTGGGGATGCTGCGCCGGCTCGGGTTGGTGGCCCACTACGAGGGGATACCCGACCTCGTGAAGAGCGGCGAGATGCACGTGGGGCCGGGCTGGTACGTGGGGCTCGCCCCGTTGGCCGGCAACCGGCTCAATGTCGGCATGGCGCTGCCGCTCAGCGGCGATCGGCGCCCTGCGGAGGAGCGGTTCGCCGCCGCCATCGAAGGGATCCCGGCCGTCGCCGAGCGACTTCGTGGACGGGCGAGGCTGACGCCCATCATCGGTGCATCGCCGATCGGTCATCGGGTGCGGCGGGCCGCGGGACCCGGCTGGATGCTGGTCGGCGACGCCGCGGGCTTCATCGACCCGTTCACCGGCGAGGGGATCTACCGCGCCCTGCGCTCGGCTCGAGCCGCCGCCGAGGCCCTCGACGAGCTGGACGAGGCCGCGAGCGCCCGCTACCTCGCCGCCCGGCGACGCGCGTTCGCCGCCAAGGACGCGCTGACCTGGCTCGTCCAGGGGATGCTGGCCTCGCCGCCGCTGATGGGCTACGCCCTGCGCCGGCTCGCGTCGCGCCCCGCGACGGCCGAGAAGCTCGGCAGTGCCCTGGGCGATTGCCGCCCGGCCAGCGACGCCCTCTCGCCGCTCTTCCTGGCGCAGGTCCTCTGGC
Organism: Candidatus Limnocylindria bacterium; assembly: GCA_046713375.1. Taxonomy (GTDB): domain Bacteria; phylum Chloroflexota; class Limnocylindria; order QHBO01; family QHBO01; genus CF-167. The sequence goes on along the minus strand of JBKKBV010000139.1, from coordinate 2,967 downwards.
CGTGAAGAGCAGAGTGCAGATCCACATCGACGCGCCGCTGGAGCGCATCTTCCCGTTGGCAGCGGAGGTCGAGCGGTGGCCTGAGCGCCTTCCCCACTATCGCTACGTGCGTCGCCTGCCGGCGTCGAACGGGGAGCGACGCTTCGCGATGGGCGCCCGCCGCGGCCCGATCCCGGTTCGCTGGGAGGCCATCCAGCGACCGCTCCTCGACGAGCGGCGGATCGAGTTCACCCACACTGGCGGCGTGACCCGCGGCATGCAGGTCGCCTGGCATTTCGAGCCGAGCGACGGTGGCTGGGAGGTCAGCATCGAGCACCAGCTGAAGCTGAGCTGGCCGCTGATCGGTGCCATCGCGGCCGAGCGTGTCATCGGGCCGCAGTTCGTCGAGGCGATCGCGCGTCGCACCCTGCGCCGCGTGAAGGCCCTGGCGGAGGCGGGCTCATGAGACGGGTGGCGGTGACGGGGATCGGGGCCGTGACCCCCATCGGCTCCGGAGCGGATGGCCTGTGGGCCGGCGTGCTTGGCAATCGTTCGGCGGTGCAGGCGATCGACCGCTTCGATGCCTCGCCTTTTACGTCGCGCATCGCGGCCCAGATCAACGACTTCGTGCCTACCGACCACCTCGACGCCAAGCGCGCAAGGCGGCTCGATCGGTTCAGCCAGCTTTCGGTCGCCGCCGCGCGGATGGCCATTGGCCAGTCATGCCTGACCGATGCCGATCGGTCCGATGGCCGCACCGGGGTGTGGATCGGGTCCGCGCTCGGGGGCGTTGCCTTCGGCGAGGAGCAGCACGCCGCGTACGTGCTCGGCGGAGTCCGGGCAGTGGCACCCACCCTTGCCACGGCGGTCTTCGGAGGGGCGGGAGCGAGCAACGTGGCGATCGACCTCGGCAGTCGCGGGCCGGCGGTGGGGAACGCCAATTCGTGTGCCTCGGGCGCGGTCGCCATCGGGCAGGCTTTCCAGGCGATTCGCTCCGGCATGGTGGACGTCGCGGTGGCCGGTGGCGCGGAGGCGCCCCTGGCGCCGCTGACCCTCGGCGCATTTGCCATGATCCACGTCCTGTCCCAGCGCAACAATGACCCTGCCTCGGCGTCACGCCCCTTCGACCGCGACCGCGACGGGTTCGTGATGGCCGAGGGCGCCGCCATGCTCGTGCTGGAGGCGTGGGAATCGGCTGAGCGTCGAAACGCCACCATCCTGGGCGAGGTGGCCGGCTTCGGGGCCTCGACCGATGCCTACCACCTCACCGCCCCGCTCCCCACCGGTGAGGCCGCCGCGGCGGCGATCACGACCGCCCTGGCGGATGCCGGCATCGCGGCCGGGGAGATCGGGTACGTGAACGCGCATGCCTCGAGCACCCAGCTCAACGAGCTGGCAGAAGCGAAGGCACTGCATCTGGCGCTTGGCGAGGAGGCTGCTTCCGTGCCCGTCTCAGGCACAAAGGGTCTGTATGGCCATGCACTGGGTGCGAGCGGGGCAATCGAGGCGGCGATCACGGTCATGGCGCTTCGTCACGGCCTGCTGCCCGGGACCTGCAACGTCGTCAACTTGGACGAGCGCTGCGAGCTGAATGTCCTGCGCGCACCCGTCGAGGCGCGGCCGCAGGCCGCCCTCTCGACCTCCTTTGGCTTCGGCGGCATGAACGCCGCGCTCGTGTTCCGCGCCGTGTAGCCGATATCCTTCGCGGATGGTGGATCTGCCGACGTCAACGCACACGGTCGTGGTGGGCGCCGGGCAGGCCGGGCTCATCATGAGCCACCATCTGCGTGACGCCGGCCGCGAGCACCTCGTCCTCGACCGCCGCGACGAGCTCGGAGGCGGCTGGCGCGATCGGTGGGACGCCTTCCAGCTGGTCAGTCCCAACTTCGTGACCGATCTTCCGGGATTCCCGTACGCCGGAAGCGATCCGGATGGGTACATGACCCGCGATGAGATCGCCGGGCGGGTCGCGGCGTATGGCACCGCGATTGAGGCTCCGGTGGCCCTGGGGACCAGCGTCACGAAGCTCGCCTTCGACCCATCTTCGCCGAGCCGGTTCCTCGTCGAGACGAACCGCGGTGCCGTGCGGGCCGAAGAGGTCGTGGTGGCGACCGGTGCCTTCCACACGCCACGTATCCCGCCGACGGCCTTCGACCCAGCGATCCATCAGCTCCACGCGCATGACTACCGCAATGAACGGCAGCTTCCGCCGGGAGGCGTGCTGCTGGTGGGGTCAGGGCAGACCGGCGTCCAGCTGGCGGAAGAGCTCCGGGCGGCGGGACGCGCGGTGACCCTCTCGGTCGGCCACTGCGGACGCGTGCCGCGCCGCTATCGCAACCGCGACATCTTCTGGTGGCTTCGAAGCCTCGTCCTCGACGGCCCGCGGGTCGGCGTCGAGCTCCCGAGCGTCGAGAAGCTGCCCGATCCGCGCGCGAAATTCGCCTGCAATCCGCATCTCTCGGGCCACGGCGGCGGGCACGACACGAACCTGCGCCGCTTCGCCGCCGAGGGAATGCGCCTGGTTGGCCGCTTCGGAAGCGCGGACGCCCACCGCGCGCGGTTCGCGGCCGACCTCTCCGCCAACCTTGCCTTTGCCGACACGTTCTTCGACGAGCGCTTCAGGGACCTGATCGAGAGCTTCATCGAGCACGCCGGGCTCGACCTCCCGCCTGACGACCGCATCCCGTTCGAGCTCGAGGTGCCGGAGGTGACCGAGCTCGACCTGCGGGCCGAGGGCATCTCGACCGTCCTGTGGACGACCGGCTATGCGCCCGATTACGGGTGGCTGGACCTCCCGGTGCTGGACGATTTCGGCGTGCCGCGTCACTCGCGCGGCGTCAGCCAGGTTCCGGGGCTCACCTTCCTGGGGCTGCTGTGGCAGCACAACCAGGCCTCGGCCAACTTCGTCGGGGTGGCCACCGATGCGGAGTGCCTGGCCTCGCAGTGGGGCGGCTGACACGTGTCCGAGCTCTCCGAACTGCTTGACGC
>JBKKBV010000138.1:0-8293 GCA_046713375.1 Candidatus Limnocylindria bacterium | reverse complement strand
TCCCCATGACGATCGACTTCGAGGAGCGCATGTATGCCGCGGGCAAGATCCCCGGCGGCTTCATCAAGCGCGAATCGCGGCCCTCGGAGGCGGCGATCCTGGCGATGCGCCTCACCGACCGGCCGATTCGACCCCTCTTCCCGAAGGGCTACAAGCAGGAGGTGCAGATCGTCCTGACGGTCCTCTCGACCGACCAGGAAAACGATCCCGACATCCTGGCCATCAACGGCGCGTCGGCAGCCCTTACGATCAGCAGCATCCCGTTCCTCGGCCCGATCGGCGCGGTGAGGGTCGGCTACATCGATGGCGCCTTCGTTACCAACCCGACCAACACCCAGCTGAACGACAGCGAGCTCGACCTCGTCGTGGCGGGCACCCGCGAGGCGGTGATGATGGTCGAGGCAGGGGCCAAGATCCTGTCCGAGTCGCTCATGGCCGATGCGATCGAGTACGCGCATGCCGAGCTCCAGCACAGCATCGACCTCCAGGAGAAGTTGGCCGCCACGGCCGGCAAGCCCAAGAAGGTCCCGTTCCTCGGCCCCAAGGCCGATTCGATCGTGAAGCTCGGGAAGGCGCTTGGCGATGCCAAGGCCGAGTTCGTCGTGTTCGACCTCGAGACGACCGCCATGAAGCCGGAGAACGGCTACATCGTCGACCTGGCCGCCCTGCGCGTGAAGGAAGGCAAGGTGGTCGATCGCTTCGAGTCGCTGGTGAACCCGGGCCGCGCGATCGTGGGGCACCAGATCCACGGTCTGAGCGACGGCGACGTCGACAAGGCTCCTACCGCGGCGGAGGTCCTGAGCAAGTTCGCGGCCTGGGTCGGCGACGCGCCGGTGGTCGCCCACAACGTGGGCTTCGACCTGCCGTTCGTGCTTCGCCACATGCCGCACGATGCGAACTGGCAGCCCGCGGCCGTGTACGACACGCTCGAGCTGGCCTACCAGTTGTATCCCGATGCAGGCAGCTACAAGCTCGCCGACCTGGTGCGCTTCGTCTTCGGACGTGACCACGGCGCCGCGCACCGGGCGATGCCCGATGCCGAAGCGGCCGCTGAGCTCTTCATCGACCTGACCAGCGGTCTCGCCGAGCGGCTCGAGGCGATCCGCACCGACATCGCCGCCGAGATCCGGCGCAGCCGGACCGATTACAACCGCGCCGAGCAGGGCGAGCGGATGGAGGACATCCGGCGCCAGCACGGCATCGGCTCAGGGCTGATGGATGTCCTGACCAAGGCCACCTCGCGGGAGTTGGTGCTGTCGGAGAACATCCGCCTCGACGGGCGCGACACGACCACCATTCGACCGATCAGCGTCGAGGTCGGCGTCCTGCCACGCACCCACGGCTCCGGCCTCTTCACCCGCGGCCAGACGCAGGCCCTCTCGATCGCGACACTCGGACCCTCGTCCGACGTGCAGCGCCTCGACACGATCTCTCCGGAGACCGAGAAGCGCTACATGCACCACTACAACTTCCCTCCCTATTCGGTCGGCGAGGCAAGGCCGATGCGCGGGCCGGGCCGGCGGGAGATCGGGCACGGTGCGCTCGCCGAGCGAGCCCTGGTGCCGGTCCTGCCGTCCGCAGATGAGTTCCCGTACGCCATGCGAGTGGTGAGTGAGGTTGTCTCCTCCAACGGCTCGACCTCAATGGCCAGCACCTGCGGATCGACGCTGGCGCTGATGGACGCCGGAGTGCCGATCAAGGCCCCGGTCGCCGGCGCGGCGATGGGCCTCATCTCCGATGCCGCCACCGGCCGGCACGCGGTGCTGACCGACATCAGCGGCAAGGAAGATGCCTACGGCGACATGGACTTCAAGGTGGCGGGCACGGCCGAGGGCGTGACCGCGCTCCAGATGGACATCAAGGTTGGCGGCATCCCGATGTCGGTGATGCGCGACGCCCTTGAGCAGGCCCGAGTGGCGCGGCTCTTCATCCTCGACAAGATGACCGCGGTCATCAGCGCCAGCCGCAGTGAGCTGTCGCCGTACGCACCGCGGATCACGACCATCAAGATCCCGATCGACAAGATCCGGGACGTCATCGGCTCCGGTGGCAAGGTGATCCGTCAGATCGTGGCCGAGACCGGCACCCAGATCAACGTCGAGGACGACGGCACCATCCAGATCGCGTCGGTCTCGCAGGAAAATGCCAAGAAGGCGATCGCCTGGATCGAGGGCCTCACCAAGGACGTCGAGGTCGGCAAGGAGTACCTCGGCAAGGTGACCCGCATCATGAACTTCGGCGCCTTCGTCGAGATCATGCCCGGCAAGGAGGGGCTGGTGCACATCAGCCAGCTGGCCGACTACCGCGTCGCGCGCGTCGAGGACGTGGTTGCCATTGGTGACGAGCTGATGGTGGTCGTGACCGAGATTGACCGCATGGGCCGCGTCAACCTGAGCCGCCGCGCGGCGATGGAGCGGCACATGGCCAAGGCAGGCGTCAGCGAAGAGTCCTGACGCCGATGGGGGCCGAGCAGCTCCTCACCGAGGTTGCGACCGAGGTCAGTGGCTGCACTCGCTGCCCCCTTCACGCCGGCCGGAACCGGACCGTCCCCGGCGAGGGGAACCCGCTGAGCGACGTGCTCCTGGTGGGGGAGGGTCCCGGCGCCCGCGAGGACGCGACGGGTCGGCCATTCGTCGGACCCGCTGGCCAGCTGCTCGACGAGCTGCTCGGGTCGATCGGCTGGGCGCGCCAGCATGTCTTCATCACCAACGTGGTGAGGTGCAGGCCGCCGGGCAACCGTGACCCCGAGCCTGATGAGCTCAACGCCTGTCGTCCCTACCTCGACCGCCAGGAGGCGGCGCTCGAGCCCGCCGTGATCGTCACCCTGGGGCGCCACTCGCTGCGTCGCTACCTTCCCGATGCCCGCATCAGCGAAGCGCACGGCCGGCTGCGGCGATCGGGCGGCCGCTTTGTTTTCCCGATGTACCATCCTGCTGCGGCGCTGCACCAGTCCTCGTTGCGGGAGACGCTCTTCGCAGACATGCGTGGCCTGCCGGCGGCGCTACTGGCCGCCCGCGAGGCGATCGAAGCCGAGCGGACAGAATCGGTCCAGTCGATCCCGCCCGATCCGGTGCCACCCGCGCCAACGGCTGAGAACGACGACGCCGAGCAGATGACCCTCTTCTAGGAGCACCATGCCAGACACTCTTCGCATCATTCCGCTCGGTGGGGTGGGCGAGGTCGGCAAGAACATCACCGTCATCGAGGCGGCCGGGGAGATCCTGGTCGTCGACTGCGGACTTGCCTTCCCCGAGCCCGAGATGCTCGGGATCGACCTCGTCATCCCGGACGTGACCTACCTGCGCGAGAACCGCGACCGGGTCCGAGCCATCCTGCTGACCCACGGCCACGAGGACCACACCGGCGGCCTCCCGTACGTGCTGCCGCAGATCCCCGGCACGCCCATCTACACCAGCCGCCTGACCGCCGGCCTGGTGACTGGCAAGCTGAAGGAGCACAAGCTCCTCGGCCAGACCCGGCTGGAGGTCGTGGAGCCGGCGGTCGAGTTCCGTATCGGCGCCTTCGCCGTCACGCCCTTCCGCGTCAACCATTCGATCCCCGACGGGATGGGCTTCGCGATCAAGACTCCGCTCGGCACGGTGGTGCACACCGGCGACTTCAAGTTCGACCACACCCCGCCCGATGGCCGCCGCGCTGACCTCGGCCTCATCGCCGAGATTGGCAACCACGGCGTCGAGTTCCTTCTCTCCGACTCGACGCGGGCCGAACGCGAGGGCTACACCCTCTCCGAGAAGACGGTGGGGGACTCGCTCAACCAGCTCGTCCGGGAAGCGAGCGGCCGCGTCATCGTCGCCACCTTCGCGAGCAACATCGGTCGGGTGCAGCAGGTGCTCGACGCCGCCTGGGCCAGCGGCCGCAAGATGGTGGCGCTGGGGCGCAGCATGGAGCAGAACATCGCCATCGCGCTCGAGCTCGGCTACCTCGAACCGCGCGACGGGACCCTCACCGGCAAGGACGGGCTCCAGCGGCTCCCCAAAGACAAGCTGGTGGTCATGACCACTGGCTCGCAGGGTGAGCCCATGTCCGGCCTGACGCGGATGAGCAACCGCGACCATCGGAACATCACGATCGAGCCGGGCGACACCGTCATCATCTCGGCCTCGCCGATCCCCGGCAACGAGGAGGCGGTCGCCAAGACGATCGACAACCTCTTCAAGGAGGGTGCGATGGTCCACTACGAGCCGCTGGTGCACTGCCACGTGTCCGGCCATGGCTCCCGCGAGGAGCTGAAGCTAATGCTCGGGCTGGTGAAGCCACGCAACTTCATCCCGGTGCACGGCGAGTACCGGATGCTCGTGCAGCACGGGTTGCTGGCCGAGGGGGCCGGCGTCCCGGTCGACGGGATCTTCGTGCTGGAGAATGGGCAGGTGGTCGAATTCGACGGCACCCGGGCGCGGCTGGCCGGCTCAGTCCCGGCCGGAGCGGTCCTGGTCGACGGCATCGCCGCGATCGATGGGGTCGACGGGGTCGTGCTGCGCGACCGTCGGGCCCTCGCCTCGGATGGCGTGGTGATGGTCGCCCTGACGGTCGACCACGCCACCGGGCAGGCCGTTTCGGGACCGGACCTCGTCGGGCGTGGCTTCCTCTCCGACCCCGATGACCCCGTCATGGCGGCCGCCTGCCAGCACCTGACCGAGGTGCTGCTGCAACCGGTCGCCGACGCCCATGCCGCCGAGGCCGGCTACCTGAAGACGAAGATCCGCGACACCCTGTCGCGCTACTTCTTCGAGCGCACCAAGCGACGCCCGATGATCCTGCCGATCGTGATGGAGGTCTGACGGACCGGTGACGCGGCGACGCTCGAACAGCTCACGACGGCGCACGGGCTCGCGCCGTCGCAAGGCCTCCACCACGGTGACGATCAGCGGGCGAGTTGCCCGCGAGGTGCTGGCGCTCCTGCTCGTGGTGGCCGCGGTCATCAGCACCATCGCGCTCTTCGCCCCGGACGCGGGGCTGATCGTCCAGCCCTGGCACGACGCGCTCTCCTTCCTGCTCGGCTGGGGGATCGCCTTCGCGCCGGCACTGCTGGCCGGCTTCGCCTTCATGCTCTGGCTCAAGACAATGCCGGCCGAGCGCTGGATGGCGGCTACCGGGGCTGCGGTCATGTCCGTAGGCCTGCTGGGCATGTTCCACCTGACCGGCGGCAACGGTGACCTGGGCGTGGACCGGGGCGAGGGTGGGGGAGCCATCGGCTTTGCCGCATCGGCCGCGCTGAGCGGCGCGATCGGCGCTGCCGGTGCATGGATCGTGCTGGGCCTGATGGTGGTCGTCGGCCTGCTGCTCTACTTCAACATGACGATCGGCGACCTCGTGGCGGCCTGGCTGCGGCGCCGAGACGAGCGAGTCGAGCTGGCGGAGCTCGAGGCGCGGCGGAACGGTGGCGATCCCCGCACACGGCACGAGCCTGCCGCGACTGTCCTGCCTGGACAGCGAGGACTGCTGGACAGGGTCCGGACCGCCCTTGGCGGGGCAGGAGACTCCGAGGACGAGCCCTTGATCCTGCGGCGCGCCCGGCCACCGGAGAGCGCGGCGCTGGCGCCGCGCCCCCGCGATGTGCCGTTCCCGATCGGAGAGGTGGAGCCGCTGCAGGCCGTGCCGGTGACGGTCGACGAGCTGGAGAGCGAAGAGACGGCGCACCTGGCGGAGGTCGAGCACCACGAGGTGGCGGACGCGGCACTCGAGACCACGCTGCGCAGCTGGGACCTGCCTGACGTCTCCCTCCTGGACGACGCCCCCGCCAGCAGCGCCGCCCAGCTGGACCTGACCGCAAAGGGCCAGCGCATACGCGACACGCTGGCTCACTTCGGAATCGGGGTCAAGGTTGCTCGCATCCAGGAGGGCCCGGTAGTCACCCAGTACGCGCTGGACGTGGAGCCGGGTATCAAGCTCTCGCGTATCGAGGGCCTGGCCGACAACCTTGCGCTGGACCTGAAAGCCCGCAGCATTCGGATCCAGGCCCCGATCCCCGGCGAGCCATACGTCGGGATCGAGATCCCGAACAGCGCGTTCGACCTGGTCACGCTCAAGGAGGTCCTCAGCTCCCCGAACTTCGAGGAGGCGGCCGGGCGCAGCAGGCTCGCCTTCGCGCTGGGCCAGGATGTCGCCGGCCAGCCTTTCAGCGCGGACCTCTCGCGCATGCCGCACCTGCTGATCGCCGGTGCGACGGGATCGGGAAAGAGCGTGTGCGTCAACGCGATCATCTGCTCGCTGCTGATGCGCGCCTCTCCGACCGAGGTGAAGCTGATCCTGATCGACCCCAAGCGTGTCGAGATGGCCCAGTACAAGGGCATCCCGCACCTGCTGACCGAGGTGATCGTCGACAACGACAAGTCGGTCAACGCCCTGAAATGGACGGTCGGGACGATGGAGAGCCGCTACCACGAGTTCGCGCAGCGCGGCGTGCGCAACATCGCGGGCTACAACGAGGCACTGCGTGCGGGTGAGCCGCGGATGCCGTACATCGTGATCGTGATCGACGAGCTGGCCGACCTGATGATGGTCAGCGCCTACGAGGTGGAGGCCACCATCACCCGCATCGCGCAGCTGGCGCGAGCGACCGGGATTCACCTGGTGGTCGCCACCCAGCGCCCATCGGTGCAGGTCATCACCGGCCTGATCAAGGCCAATATCCCGTCGCGCATCGCCTTCGCCATGACCAGTGGCGTGGACTCGCGCACGATCCTTGACACGGTCGGGGCGGAGGACCTGCTGGGACGCGGCGACATGCTGTACCAGCCGATCGACGCGCCGCGTGCGGTCCGACTGCAGGGCGTGCTGGTCACCGACCACGAGATCGAGACGGTCACCCGGCACTGGCGCGCGCAGGGTGGCCCGCAATACCGCCCCGAGATCACCGCCCCCAAGCGCGATGGCAAGGCCGGCGGGCGCCCGGGCGAAGAAGCGGACGAGGGAGACGCCCTGCTCACCGCCGCGGTGGACATCGTTCGCCGCTCGGACAAGGCATCGGCCTCGCTGCTTCAGCGCCGCCTGCGGATCGGATATGCCCGGGCGGCGCGGATCCTCGACCAGATGGAGGACCGCGGCATTGTCGGTCCGGCCGACGGGAGCCGCTTTCGCGAGGTCCTCGTAACGCCCGACGGTTGGGGAGGCGAGGTCAGTCCCGGCGAGGACGGGGAGTGACGGATCGGGAACCCACCAAGCTCGGCACCGTACTGCGGACCGCGCGTGAGGCGAGATTCATCGACCTCGCCCGCGTCGAGCGAGACACCAAGATCCGGACCCGCTACCTGGCCGCCCTCGAACGGGGCGACTACCGCGACCTTCCCGAGCCGATCTACACCCGGGGCTTCCTGCGCAACTACGGCCTGTACCTTGGCCTCGACCCCGAGTACCTGATCGACCTGTATCGGCTCGAGAGCGGAACCGCGGCCGAGCGGCCCGCCATGCCAGCCGCCCGTCGGCCGATGGCGGCGCGCCAGGGCCGATCGCTGGTGGTGAGCTCGGGCGCCGTCGTAGCAGCCATCCTGACCCTGCTCGTCGTCGCCTTCGTGGTCTACCTGGTGGGCGAGTTCGTCACCTTCGCAGGCACCCCCGACCTGCGCATCACGGACCCGGCCGCCGATGTCGTGGCTTGGGAGGGTACGGAATACACCATCCGAGGAGTCACCGAGCCGAATTCCACGGTCACCACCGATGGGTTGCGCCAGAACCCCAGCACAGAGGCCGATGCCGATGGTGCCTTCAGCGTGCGCGTCGGCCTGGTGCCGGGAGCCAACGTCATCACCCTCGTCGCCAATGACCCCCTGACAGGTCGTGACAGCGCCGCCGCCCGGCGCACCATCACGGTGGTGGTGCCAAGCCCGACGCCCAGCCTCCTCCCGTAGCGGGAGCGACGCGCAGGAGCCGGCCGGAGGGGCGAAGATAGGGGAGCGGGACCAAGCAGGGAGGCGAGATGGCCGATTCTTCGTTTGACGTGGTGAGCGACTTCGATCAGCAGGAGCTGGTGAATGCACTCGACCAGGTGCGCCGCGAGGTTGCGACGCGCTACGACTTCAAGGGTGCGAAGGTTTCGCTGGAGCTCGGCAAGGACGAGATCACGCTGCACGCCGACGATGAGTTCCGCGCCGGCTCGGTCAAGGACCTGCTCGAGACCAAGGCGGTGCGTCGCGGGCTTTCGCTCAAGGTCTTCGACTGGGGGAGGCTCGAGCCGGCAGCCGGTAGCACGGTGCGGCAGCGGATCGGGCTGCATCGAGGCCTCACCTCCGAGCAGGCCAAGGAGATCGCGAAGCTGGTGCGCGAGCAGTTCCCGAAG
>JBKKBV010000137.1:0-3138 GCA_046713375.1 Candidatus Limnocylindria bacterium | reverse complement strand
CGGCGCCGGGTGCCCTTCGGCTGGCCTTCAGCATGCATCCCGGCGAGACCCTCGAGAAGGCCACCGCCCTTCTCGGAGCAGCCGTGAATCAGTTTCGCACCGGCCCTGGCTGAAGGGCCCACTCATTCGCCCGGAACGGATTCCCGGGAGGGAACTCGACCACGGATTCGCCGATGAGCGTCATGCCGGCCTTGCGGCAGACGGCGTTGGATGCCTCGTTGTCGACCGCGGGGTAGGCCAGGATCGCCCGATCCAGCCGTGCGGCGGCAATCTCCTCCAGAAGCAGGCGCACGGCGCGGGTCGCGATCCCGCGGCGCTGCCACTCGGTGACCACGCTCCAGCCGATCTCCCACACTGTCTCGCCCCGCCACATGTGCTCCCAGTAGCCGACCGAGCCAACTCCCTCGGACTCGGGACCCGCACAGATCACGAACATCGCGCCCGTGCCCAATTCATGGATCCGCTCGTAGCGTACCTGGCGCTCTGCGAGCTTCTCCGACGACTCGGGGCCGCCGAGGTGCTCGGTCATGCGCGGATCGCCCATCACGCGATCGACCAGCGCGCGGTCGCCCGTTCCCCAGGGACGGAGCGTGACCGCCAGCTCGTCTATGGGACGATCCCCAGCTCGTCGAGGGAGGCGTTCAGCTCCGCCGCGTCGCGATAGACGCGGAACGCGCCGGCGCGCGCCAGCTCATCCTCGCCATAGCCACCTGTCAGCAGCCCCACCGAGAGCATCCCCGCGCGACGGGCGGCCAGCAGGTCCCAGACCGCGTCGCCGACCACCGTCACGTCGCGGATGTGCACCCCCATTCGCTCCTGGCAGGCAAGGAAGAGGTCGGGCTCCGGCTTGGCGCGCAGCACGTCGCCCCGCTCGACCACGACCACATCGGGTCCCACACCCAGGATCTCCAGCGACGCGTCGATCTCCGGCCGGCGGCCCGATGTCGCGATCCCGAATGGCACGCCGGCCTCGCGCAGGTGCGCCAGCAGGTCCACCGCGCCTGGGAGCGGGCGGCGCTCCGGCACCAGCTCGCGAAACAGCTCGCCGTGGCGCCGCTGGATCTCCTCGACCTCCGTGTCGCTCAGGGGGCGGCCCAGCTCACGGGCCACCGCACGCGTGAAGAGGCCGCCGCTCATGCCGATGCGCCGATGGATGCGCCAGCCCTCGATCGGCAGCCCCGCCTCGGCCAGCGCCCGCTGCCACGCGAAGACGTGGGCGTAGACCGTATCGATCAGCGTGCCGTCCAGGTCGAAGATGAGCGCTCGTGCCATGGGTCAGGCCTCGACCGGGACGCCCTCGTACGCCTCCCGCAGCTTGGCGACATCGATCTTGGTCATCTGGAGCATCGCCTGCATGGCGTGCGCGGCGCCTTCGCGATCAGGTCCACCAAGCAGCTCCGACAGCTGGCGCGGGATGACCTGCCAGGACACGCCAAAGCGGTCCTTCAGCCAGCCGCAGACGCTGTGTTCGCCGCCGCCCTCGACCAGCGCATCCCAGAGCCGGTCGACCTCGGCCTGGTCGGCGCAATCGATGCTGAACGAGATGGCCTCGTTGAACGCAAATTCCAGACCACCATTGAGGCCGATGAACTGCTGGCCGGCGAGCGTGAAGTTCACGGTCAGCACCGCTCCCCCTTCGGTGCTCGGGTTGTCCGCGGGCGCGCGCTGAAGACTCTCGATTCGACTGTCGGGCAGGATCGATGTGTAGAACTGGGCGGCCTCTTCGGCCGTTCCGTCGAACCACAGGCAAGGGGAGATCTTGGACATGGTGGGGCCTCCTGGACTGATTTGATGCCGTCCGACCAGCCTATCGGAGCGAGCGCTTGCGCGCACTCGCCTGCTGTGCAATACTGAACTTAATGGTTCAGTATCAGCACCTCGGCCAGACTATCGCCGCCCTCGCCGACCCCACCCGTCGCGCTGTCCTCGAGCGCCTCGGGCGCGGCAGCACCACCATCAGCGGCCTGGCCGAGCCGTTCGGCATCTCGCTCACCGGGATGAAGAAGCACGTGCGGATCCTGGAGGGCGTGGGGCTGGTGACGACCGAGAAGGTGGGCCGCAGCCGGCGCTGCACCATCGGTCCACGCCGGCTCGACGACCTCCAGGCCTGGATCGAGACCTATCGGCGCATGGTGGGCCAGCGCCTCGACCGATTCGGTGAACTCGTCGAACGCAGGAAAGGAACGACCTCATGACCAGCGCACAGCCGCAGGCGCAGCCGGTGACCCTCACCCTGCCGTCCGACCGCGAGCTTCGCATCGAGCGGGTCTTCAACGCGCCACGCGACCGGGTCTTCGCCGCCTACACCGATCCGGCCCTCATCCCCCAATGGTGGGGCGCCGAGACGATCGTCGAGGTGATGGACGTCCGGACCGGCGGCAGCTGGCGGTTCGTGGCCCACTATCCGAACGGCTACGACGCGGCCTTCAGCGGCACCTACCGCGAGGTCACCCCGCCGGAGAGGATCGTGCAGACCTTCGCGGTCGAGGGGATGGGCACGACGCACTTCGAGACGATCACGTTCGAGGATCTCGGCGAGCGGACGCGGCTGACCGTCATCTCGGTCTTCGGCAGCACTGAGCAGCGTGACAACATCGTCGCCTCGGGTGCGGAGCGCGGCGCGAATGAGACCTACGGACGCCTCGAGGCGCTCCTGGCCAGCATGCCGGCGTAGACGCGTCAGGCCTTCGGGATCTCCTTCATCGGGTCCAGGAATGGCATCGGCACGACCGTCGCCGGTCGTTCGCCGTGCGGCGTCGCCGCGGTGACGGAGGTCCCGTTCACCGCCAGCTCAACCGGCAGCCAGGCGTAGCCGATGTTCTTCTCCAGCCGCGGGGACCAGAGGGCGGTGGTCACGGCGCCAACCTGCCCGCCATTGACGTGGACCGGCCACTTCGTGAAGTTCATTTCCAGCTTCTCGCCGCCGATCTCGACGCCCACCAGACGGCGGCTGACACCCTCGTCGCGGATCCGGCGCAGGGCCGCCTTGCCCTGGAACGCGAACGGGCCGTCCAGGTTGCAGAGCCGCTCGAGGCCCACCTCGAAGGCGTTGTTGTCGATCGTCATGTCGGCACCCCAGTTGAGGATGCCGCCCTCCACCCGCCGGATGTCGACCGGCCCGGTGGGGCGAATCTGGAA
>JBKKBV010000136.1:0-4906 GCA_046713375.1 Candidatus Limnocylindria bacterium | reverse complement strand
AGACGTGTCGCTCGTAGACGGGCATTCGCGGAAGTACCCCTGTCGGCGGATCGAAAGTACCGGGGCTCCCCAGCCCACCCCAACCTTACTATCCGGCCAGAAGCCGCGCGCTCCGCACCTCAACGGTGCACGCGTGCTTCAACAGCACTGGGAAACCGATGCAGATGATCAGCAACGAGGTAGGGAAGCTGCTCACGGCGACCGAGGTCGCCGACCTGCTCCACCTGCACGTCAACACCGTCAAGCGACTCGGCGATCGCGGCGAGATCCCGTTCTATCGGGTCTGCAAGCGCGGCGACCGCCGTTTCCGCTATGACGACGTGCTGGACTTCCTCCGCCGCGCGAAGTAGCCCCGCGCCTATTTGATGCCGGTCCCGGCTCACGCCGGGACGGCCCGTTCCCGCCAAGGGGGCGCGTCACGACCGCCGAGGTGCCAATCTCTCGGCGGTCGTTTCGTTTCCGACGATAATGCGGCGCAGATGGCCGATGAACCGCAGCAGCGCCTCGCCGAGGGGCAGCGCCTCCTCGACGCCGGCGACCTCGAAGCGGCGGTGGAGATCCTTGCCCCGCTGACCGGGCACCCCGACACAGAGCTGAGCGGGGCCGCCTGGCTGTCGATCGGCGACGCCCGATACCGCCTCGATGACGAGGCCGGCGCTTCGGCGGCCTGGCAGCAGGCCGCCGATCGGGGAGGGTCGAGCGCCTGCCTCGGATGGCGAAAGGTCGCCGAGCAGGAGGTCCGCCAGGGCAACCTGGAGGACGCGGTCGCGGCTTACCGCGAGGCTGATCGTCGGGCCCCACCCGAGGAGCGCGGCGCGATCGCCAACCGCATCGCCTGGCTCCTCAAGGAGACCGGCCACGACTTCGCGTCGCGGCGCCAGTTCAACCGGGCCAGGGGCGCCTACGCCACGTACCAGGCCTGGGTCACGTGGGCGATCGTCGGCATCAACGTGGTCGTCTTCCTTCTCGACGCCGCCCTGACCACCGGTGGGTCCGGGTTCTCGCTGACCGGCGGCTCAGGCCCGCTCTCCGAAGCGGGCTATGTCTACGGGACGGCGGTCGCCGACGGCGAGTGGTGGCGCCTGATCACCGGCGCCTTCCTCCACCTGGGGATCCTGCACATCGCATTCAACATGTATGCCCTCTGGCTCTTCGGGCCGATCATGGAGCAGATGTACGGGCACGTTGAGTTCGCCGTGATCTACCTGCTCTGCGCCCTGGGCGGCAACGTGCTGACCATCCTCCTGGCGCCCGACGTCCCGGCACTGGGAGCATCCGGCGCCATCTTCGGGCTCTTCGGGCTGGCATTCATCGTCTCGCGCAGACGCCACCTCCTGCTGGGGCCGCAGGCCCGGGCCGTGCTGTCCCGGGTCGGGACTCTCCTGGTCCTGAACCTGATCATCACCTTCACCATTCCGTTCATCAGCTGGACCGGCCACGTCGGTGGATTGGTGGTGGGCGGCGTGATCGGACTGCTGCTGGCCCCGGCCAACGTGCCGACCATGGGTGGCATGTGGCGCGCGCCGGATGGTTCGCCGCTCGCCCGGCGCCTCTCGCCGTCGCTGCGCGCCAGCGCCTACCTGCTGATCGCGGCTGTGCTGGTCCTAGGGACGTACGTGGCGATCCAGCAGCCGGGCTGATCGTCGTGTGCTACAACGCCGGAAAGGCTCAGGCGCCGGGGGCTGGCAGGCTGCTCGAGATCGGCGCCGGCTTCTGGGGCTTCATCGGCTGCAGGTAGAGGGCGAGCACGCCGACCACGTACAAAACCCAGGTCAGCAGCGTGGTCCACTCCGGGGTGCTGGTGTAGCCGAACACGGCACGCAGCATCTGCCCGAGCAGGTTGCCCCCATCGGGCTCGTGCGGCAGCAGTGCGCTGATGTCGAATGCGGTCGACGTGCCGAATCCGATCAGCCCGGCCTCGATGAACTCGTGCGCAGCGTGGCTGACCAGCCCGCCGGCGATGAAGACCAGTGCCACGCCGGTCCAGCGGAAGAACCGGGCCAGGTTGATCACGCGCGCACCGCGGTAGAACCCATAGCCCAGCAGGACGGCGATCAGGATGCCGATCAATGCCCCGAGCAGGGTGCTCGCCGCGCCCGCCTGCTCGGTCGTGGCGGCGGTGGCCTGGCCTATCAGGAAGAGCGACGTCTCGATCCCCTCGCGCACCACCGCGGTGAAGGCGAGGATCGAGAGGGCCCAGACGCTGCCATCGGTGAGGGCCCTGTCGACGCCGGCGTGCAGCTCGCCCTTGATGTTGGCGGCGGTGCGTCGCATCCAGAACAGCATCCAGGTCACCACGATGGCGGCGAGCAGCATGGCGCTCCCCTCGAAGTACTGCTCCGCGGGCGAGCTGAGGCCCCCGATGCTGATCCACAGGACGGCGCCAACCGCCGCGCTGAGCACGATCGCCGCGCCGGCGCCCAGCCAGATCCGGCCGAAATGACGGGCGTTTCCGGTGCGTGCCAGGTAGACCAGGATGATGCTCACGATGAGGGCCGCCTCGACCCCCTCGCGGAGGCCGGTGAGCAGCCCGGTCGTCAAAAAGCCGATGTCCAAGTGGGGACTCCCTGCGCGAAGGGGGCTTGAAAAAGGTCGCCCGGCGCTTCGTTGCGAAGGCTAGCCGAGCGCCGCTGGCGCGTCAATCGAAGTCCTACGCTGTGAGTCAGGATTCGCGCCACGAGCCGGTATGGGGGTACCGGACGGCTAGAATCCGAGCCTCATGATCGACTTTTCCCTGACCGATGCGCAGCGCGACGTGCAGCGCACGGCGCGCGCATTTGCCGAGCGGGAGATCCTGCCGCGCATCCGCGAGCTCGACTCGACCTCGACCTACGACCGCTCCCTCTACGAGAAGATGGGCGCCGCCGGCCTGCTCGGGCTGCCGATCCCCGAGCGCTATGGCGGCACCGGCATGGACTACATCGCCTTCGCTCTGCTGTGCGAGGAGATGGAGCGGGCGGACACCGCCTTCCGGGTCATCCTCTCGGTCCACACCGGGCTGAACTCGCTGACACTGCTGCAGTGGGCCAACGAGGACCAGAAGCAGCGCTACCTCGCCCCCCAGGCGCGCGGCGAGAAGCTGGCCACCTTCGGGCTGACCGAGCCGGGGGTGGGGAGCGATGCGGCCAACCTGTCCACTACCGCACGCCGCGACGGCGACCGCTACCTGCTCAACGGCAGCAAGGTCTGGATTAGCCTGGCCGATACCGCCGACAACTTCCTGGTCTTCGCCACGGTCGACAGGAGCGCCGGCCACAAGGGCATCACCGCCTTCATCGTCGAGCGCGGCTTCACCGGCTTCAGCACCGATTCGCTGCACGGCAAGCTCGGCGTTCGCGCCGGCAACACGGGCATCCTCACCTTTTCCGACTGCGAGGTCCCGCTCGAGAACCGGGTCGGCGAGGAGGGCGAGGGCTTCACCATCGCTATGAGCGCGATCGACCAGGGCCGCTACACGGTCGCGGCCGGATCGGTTGGCCTGGCGCAGGCCTGCCTTGAAGCATCGGTCAAGTACGCACATGAGCGGCAAGCGTTCGGTGAGGAGATCGGGCGACACCAGCTCGTCAAGCAGATGCTCTCGAAGATGTACGCGGGAATCGAGGCCGGGCGTCTCCTCGTCTTCAAGGCCGGCTGGAAGAAGAACCGGGGCGAGCGCAATACGCGCGAGACCGGCCTTGCCAAGTGGTTCTGCACCGACCACGCCGTGACATCGGCTCTTGACGCGATCCAGATCCACGGTGCTTACGGCTACAGCGACGAGTACCCGGTCGAGCGCTACCTGCGCAACAGCAAGGGATCGGTCATCTACGAGGGAACGTCGCAGATCCACACCCTGATGCAGGCCGACTACCTGCTCGGCTACCGCAAGGATCGCCCGCTTCGCATGCCCCAGCCCCCGTTCGAAGGGGAGATGTAGGCCGTGAGTCGAGCCGTCGAGCTGCTTCTGGGCCTGATGCTGCTCGTCATCGGGCTGCTCGTGCTCGCCAGCGAGCCGATTGGCAGCTGGTTCTCGGGGCTCGGCATCAGTGAGGAGCTGCTCGATTGGTGGCCCGCAATCGTGGTTGTGCTGTCCGCCTTCTTCCTTGTGCCGGCCGGTCTGCCTGGCCCCAACCGTCGCCTCCGGGCAGGCATGGTGATCCCGGGTGCCTTCCTTGCCGGCGTGGGAGGCGCGCTCCTGTACACCAGCCTCAACGACCGATGGCTCGCCTGGTCGTACCTGTGGACGGTGATCCCGTTCTCGATCGGGATCGGCCTGTATGCGGCCGGCTGGATCGCCGATCTGCCGGCCTTCAAATGGATCGGCTCAGGGATGGCGGTCGGGGCGGCAATCGCCTACCTGGCGTTTGCCACGGCCTTCGGTGGGGACGCGTTCCGACTGATCGGAGCGCTGGTCATCATCGTCCTGGGTCTTGCGCTGGTGGCCGGCGGCCTGGCCGATCGACTGAGCCGCAAGGGGAGCGGCTAGGCCCGGATCAAGCCCCGAACAGGGTCGGCAGCACCCCCGCCGTGACGACGGCCCCCAGGGCGGCAGCCGCCGCCGCACGTCGCAGCCGCGACCATGAGCCAGCCGTGAAGGCGCCGAGCGCTGCCGCCGGCGACGCTCCGGCAAGGCCGGCCAGCGAGGCCGCCACGGCATGGGCGAGGGTCGGCGACGCCGAGCCAACCTGTCGCTCACCGGCGCTCACCGCTCCCGCCACCACGACGAGCAGCGCCGAAAGCAGGGCCGCGCCGAGCGTGCCGGTGAATGCACCCATCCGCCCGATCTGCGTCCCGCCCGCGGCGGTCGCCCCGATGACCAGCACGAATGCCACCGCCCAGGTCCCCGCAACCGGATGACCGCTGTCGAGCGGGCCGGCCAGGGTGAACCATATCAACGCCAGCGCCGGCGCCGCCAGCATCCCAACCG
>JBKKBV010000135.1:0-4117 GCA_046713375.1 Candidatus Limnocylindria bacterium | reverse complement strand
CGAGGTCATCGACGAGCCCTGGCTGCAGGGCGAGTTCATCAGCACCGTCCAGCAACGCGGCGCGGCAGTCATCGCGGCGCGTGGTCAATCCAGCGCCGCCAGCGCGGCCAACGCCGTCATCGACACGATTCGCAACATCACCCAGCCAACCGGCGAGGTCTTCAGCTCAGCGATCCCGGCACCTGTGGATACCGGTTACGGTGTTCCGGAGGGGATCGTCTTCGGCTACCCGCTGCGCGCCAGCGCGCCGGGCAGCGTCAAGATCGAGCCCGGAATCGTCCACAATGCGTGGGCACAGGCCAGGGTCGACGCGACGCTGGCCGAGCTGATCGAGGAGCGGGAAGCGGTCATGGAACTCATCGGATGACGAACGAGACGCTGACGGCCAGCGAGGCCGCCACCATCACCATCGCGGGGATCAGCACCGAGCTGCCGTTGGTGCACGGCACGGCCGGCGACGACGGGATCGACATCGGTGACCTGCGAGCCCGGACCGGGGTCGTGACGCTCGACAACGGATACCGCAACACCGGGTCATGCGCCAGCGCCATCACCTACCTCGATGGCGACGCGGGGATCCTGCGCTACCGCGGCTATCCGATCGAGCAGCTCGCCGAGAAGAGCACCTTCCTCGAGGTCGCCTACCTGCTCATCTACGGCGAGCTGCCGACCACGCCGCAGCTCGAGACATTCGTCGACAGCATCACCCGCCATTCCCTGATCCACGAGGAGATGCGCCGCTTCTTCGACAGCTTCCCGAAGAACGCGCACCCGATGGCCGTCCTCTCGGCCGGAGCATCGGCTCTGTCGACCTTCTACCAGGACAGCCATGACCCGTTCAACCCCGATCACGTCGAGATCAGCACGCATCGGCTCCTGGCCAAGATGCCGACCATCGCGGCCTGGGCCTACAAGAAGAGCATCGGGCAGCCGTACGTGTACCCGCGCAACGAGTTGGACTACTCGGCGAACTTCCTGAACATGATGTTCAGCGTTCCTGCCGAGCCGTACGTGGTCGATCCGGTGGTGGCGGAGGCGCTCGACCTCCTGCTGGTGCTGCACGCCGACCACGAGCAGAACTGCTCCACATCGACGGTCCGCATGGTCGGCTCCAGCCACGCCAACCTGTTCGCCTCGATCAGCGCCGGCCTGGACGCGCTTTGGGGACCGCTGCACGGTGGCGCCAACCAGGCAGCGATCGAGATGCTCGAGCAGATCGCCGCCGACGGAGGCGACGTGAACAAGTACGTGGGCCGCGCGAAGGACAAGAAGGATGGGTTCCGGCTGATGGGCTTCGGGCACCCCGTGTACCACAACTTCGACCCGCGAGCCAAGATCATCAAGGCCGCCGCCGACCGTGTGCTGCATGCCCTCGGCCGAGACGACCCGCTCCTCGAGATCGCCCAGCGGCTCGCGGAGGTGGCGCTCCACGACGAGTACTTCATCGAGCGCAAGCTCTACCCCAACGTCGACTTCTATTCGGGGCTCATCTATCGGGCCATCGGCTTCCCGAACTCGATGTTCACCGCTTTGTTCGCGATCGGCCGGATGCCGGGATGGATCGCGCATTGGCGTGAGATGATCGCAGACCCGGCGACCAGGGTCGGTCGCCCACGACAGGTGTACGTCGGCGCCGACGCGCGCGACTACGTTTCTTCCGAGCAGCGCTGAGGTCCGGCATATGCGACTGACTGTCCTGGGGCGCAGCCCTGCGCGGCCCAATCCCGGCGAGGCATGTGCCGGCTATCTCGTCGAGGGCGGCGGCTCGCGCATCCTGATGGACGTTGGCCCCGGCGTGGTGGCGCAGCTGCTGCGCCGCAATACGCCTGACGAGCTCGACGCGGTGGTGATCAGCCATATGCACACCGACCACTGCCTCGACCTGATCACGCTCCGCTACAGCTATCCGTGGATCGACGTCGCCAAGCGGCGGCTGACCGTGATCGTGCCGCCCGGCTCCACCGGCCAGCTGGCCGAGATGGCGCTCGGCGCGGGCTACGCCAACTTCTTCGACAAGAGCTTCATCTTCGTTGAGCACGACGGCAAGCGGCCGATCGAGATTGGCAACCTGCGCCTGGAGCCGGAGGAGACACAGCATTACGTGCGGACCTGGGGCTTCCGCATCTCCGCAACCGGAGCCGATGAGGACCCTGATCGGATCCTGACCTACTCGGCGGACTCTGGCCCGTGTGACGCATTGCCGCGACTGGCTGACGGCGCCGAGCTGTTCCTGTGCGAGGCGGCCCTGAAATCGCTCAAGGAGGACGACCCCGAGCCGCAGAGTCGCGGGCACCTGCTGCCGTCCGAGGCGGCGGCAACGGCGCAGGACGCGCGGGCGCGGAAGCTGCTGCTGACCCACATCCCGGTCGCGGATGGCGGCGAGTGGGCGCTTTCCGAGGCCCGTTCGGCCTACGACGGCTCCGTCGAGATCGCGGAGCCGCTGCGCAGCTACGAGGTCTGATCCGCCTCCGAAACCACTCGCGCCGCTGCGATGTAGCGATCCGCCGACCATGTGGCGAGCGCCCACAGCACCGACATCGCCAGCGTGATTCCGAAGACGGCGACCGTCACGCGCAGCGCCCCGCCACCCAGTACGGCGCCCATCACGAGGGTCACCAGCAGCAGGCCGCCGATCACGATCGCCGCCATCACCAGCCCGATCTTGGCGGCGGTCACCATGAACCAGCCCAGCGACCGGCTCTGCGCCCGTCCGGTCAGCCACAGGACGGTCGGGCCGGTCGCCCCGTACAGCGAGACGTAGAGCCCCGGCGCGCCGAAGAGGTGCTCGGTCCCCAGACGCAGCTGCAGCACCAGCGCGGCGAGGAGCCAGGCCGCGAGCAGCGCGCTCCCGGCCCCGACGCCGATCAGCCACACCAGCAGCAGCGTGGCGGTTCCGCCTGAGAGACGCTCGACCAGCTCGCCATCATTCCCCTCGACCAGCCTGGTCGGCCCTTCCTCGGGGAGCGGCGGCGGCACCTCGTCGGGCGCAGTCATGCGGAGGCCGCCTGCAACGCCGCCTCCAGGTCCGCGATCAGGTCCTCGACCGCCTCAATCCCAACCGAGAGGCGAACCAGGCCGGCGGGCACCTCCAGCGGCGAGCCGGCAGCGGATAGGTGCGTCATCACCGCCGGCAGCTCGATCAGCGACTCGACCGCCCCCAGCGATTCGGCCAGCGTGAACAGGCGGGTCGCCTCCGCCAGACGCCGAGCCGCGGGCTCTCCGCCGGCCAACTCGAAGCTCAGCATCGCCCCGGGGAGACGCATCTGGCGCATCGTCAGTTCGCGCTGAGGGTGATCGGGCCGGCCCGGATAGTAGACCCGCGTGACCGCGTCCCGGCCTGCCAGCCAGTCGGCGATGAGGGCCGCGTTTGCCGACGCTCGCTCCATGCGCAGCGCGACGGTGCGCATGCCGCGCATCACCAGCCAGCAGTCGAAGGGTGAAGGGACTGCGCCCGCGGCATTCTGGTGGAATCGCAGCTTCTCTTCGAGGTCGTCGCGGCGCGTGGCGAGCAGCCCGCTGATCACGTCCGAGTGCCCGGAGAGGTACTTGGTGGCCGAGTGCATGACGACGTCGGCACCCAGCTCCAGCGGCCGCTGCAGGAACGGCGTCGCAAACGTGTTGTCCACCACAGTCAGGGCGCCCGCCGCAACGGCCAGCCGCACAACGACGCTGATGTCGATCACCTTGAGGAGCGGATTCGTGGGCGTCTCGACCCAGACCATGCGTGCCCCCGGACCACCGGCCAGGGCGGCGGCCAGGGCATCGTGGTCGCAGAGGTCCACGGCCTCGGCCTGCACGCCGTATCGGCTCCAGACCTTCGAGGCCAGGCGCCAGGTCCCGCCGTACGCGTCGTCCGACAGGATGAGCCGATCGCCCGGCTCGAGCAGGTAGAGGAGGTTCTGGGTGGCCGCCAGGCCCGACGCGTACGCCAGTCCGTGCGTCCCGCCCTCCAGCTCCGCGATCGCGGTCTCAAGCGCCTGGCGGGTCGGATTGCCGCTGCGCCCGTATTCGTAGCCGCGGCGCGGCTTGCCGACGGCGTCCTGCCGGAAGGTGGCGCTCATCTGGATCGACGGCGAAACGCCGCCGCTGATCTCGTCAGGCTCCGCGCCGGCGTGGA
>JBKKBV010000134.1:0-6135 GCA_046713375.1 Candidatus Limnocylindria bacterium | reverse complement strand
GGCTGCCTGCAGCAGCCCTGGAACATCGGCAAGCGGGACTGCTTGCAAGGTGGGCGTGGCTTGGGCGACCTTCCAGGAGCCGCGCTACGGGCAGCGCGACGAGCCTGGCATCAAGAAGGCCATCGAGGACGGTGGTGGCGAGTACGCCTCGGGCGGCGACGGCCAGAACAAGGCCGAGACCCAGGCGTCGCAGATCGCGACCCTGCTCGCGGCGAATATCGACGTGCTCGTGCTCAACGCCGTGGATCCGGTGGCGGTGCTGCCGTCGCTCCAGGATGCTATCGACGCCGGGATCCCGGTCATCGCCTACGACCGCGAGCTCGAGAGCGACAAGGTCCTCTTCCTCACCCACGACAACGTCGAAGTCGGCCGCATGATTGCTGACGAGGTGACGAAGGTGCAGCCGACCGGCAACTACGTGATCATCAAGGGCGATGAGACCCAGACGAACCCGATCTTCCTGCGTGAGGGCATGGAGGAGGTCCTCAAGCCCCTTACCGATTCTGGTGCGATCACCATCGTCGCCGAGGAGTTCACCGACGATTGGACGGCTGAGAACGCCCAGACCAATATGGAGAACATCCTCACCGCCCACCCTGACGTCCAGGCCGTGCTGTCGCAGAACGACAACATGGCGACCGGCGTCACCGCGGCGCTGGGTGGGAACGCGGACGGCGAGGTCAAGATCGGCGGCCAGGACGGCGACCCGATCGCCCTCAACCGCGTGGCCCTCGGGACGCAGGTCGTCAGCGTCTGGAAGGACGCGACCGAGCTCGGCGATGCAGCCGGGAAGGCCGCGCTCGAGCTCTGCGCGGATCCCGACATCTCGAAGGTAACCGGCGCGGTGGCCCAGAAGACTACGGGTGGCCTGGACAGCTACGCGCAGCTGCTCAATCCGGTTCCGATCACCAAGGACAACCTCCAGGTGGTCCTCGACGCGGACTGGATCACCAAGGACGCGCTCTGCAAGGACGTCACACCCGGTTCTGTTGCCGGTTGCTGATCGTCGGTCGCTGATCCGGTAGCTATGCGCTCTGCGTCGCGGTCCAACCGCGGCGCAGAGCCTCATCTGTTGAGTTTTCCTTGATGATCGAGGCGTCGTGATGCCGGAGGCCAGGCCAGTCATGGAGGCGACGCTCAAAGGCGCCCCCGGCAGGCGATCAGCGCGATCCCTTCTGGCCAGCCTCGAGATCGACGGCCGGCTGCTGGGGATGATCGTGGCCATGGGGGTGGTGTGGGTCGTCTTCCACTTCTGGTCCAACGGCCTCTTCCTCTCTCCACGCAACCTTTGGAACCTGTCCGTCCAGTCCGCGGCGGTCGCGATCATGACGACCGGCATGGTTCTGATCATCGTGTCGCGCAACATCGACCTGTCGATCGGATCGATCCTGGCCGTCGTGGCCCTGGTCATGGGCCTGCTCCAGACCGAATGGATCCCCAATGGCCTCGGCGTCGGCTTGAATCAGCCGTACACCTGGATCGTCGTGGTCGTGATCGGCATCGCCCTGGGGGCGCTGATCGGGGCCTTGCACGGGTTCCTCATCGCGTATTTAGGTATTCCCTCCTTCATCGTGACCCTCGGCGGCCTCCTGGCCTGGCGTGGCGCTTCGTTCGGCCTGGTGAGCGGCCGGACCATCGGCCCGCTCGATAGCACCTTCCAGCAACTGGGTGGAGGGTCTCGTGGATCGCTCGGGGCGACCCTGAGCTGGCTCGTCGCGGCGCTGGCGATCACGGGCCTCGTCTATGGCATCATCGCCAGTCGTCGTCGCAGACGCCGCTACGGATTCCCACTTCGCGCGGTCTGGGCGGACGTAGCGCTCGGGATAATCGGCAGCTTGGTGGTGGCCGGAGCGGTCTGGATCGCCAACAGCTATCCGCCCGGGGGCACCCCGTACGGGATCGCCATCCCGGTGCTCATCGCGATCGCGATAGCGGTGGTCATGACCGTGCTCGCCACGCGACGCCGATTCGGCCGCTACGTGTACTCCATCGGTGGCAACCCCGAGGCCGCGGAGCTGGCCGGCATCAACACCCGGATGACGATCATGAAGACCTTCATCCTGATGGGCGTGCTCGCCGCGATTGCGGGAGCGGTGACCTCCGCCCGCTTGAATGCAGCCACCAATGGACTCGGGACGGGTGTCGAGCTGCAGGTTATCGCGGCCGCGGTCATCGGTGGCACGTCATTCGCGGGCGGGATCGGGACGATCGCGGGTGGTGTCCTGGGCGCGGTGGTCATGCAGTCGCTCTCGTCCGGCATGGTCCTGATCGGGGTCCCCACGGCGCTGCAGGACATCGTCGTGGGCGCCGTGCTGGTCACCGCGGTCGGGTTCGACAGCTATCTCCGCCGGCGGAGAGCGTGAGCCATGGAGGGACGACCTTGACTGCCGCCGAATCTGTGAGTGCCGTCGCCAACGTGCCGCGCGAGACACTGGTCGAGATGCGCAACATGCGGGTCTCGTTCGGAGGTGTGCATGCGGTTGACAACGTCAGCGTGAATCTCCGCGCCGGCGAAGTCGTGGGGCTCGTCGGTGGGAACGGCGCTGGGAAGTCCACCCTGATCCGTGCCCTGTCTGGCGCTCATCCCGCCGACGACGGCGAGATCTACGTCAGTGGCGAGAAGGTCTCGATCAGCAATCCGCGCGACGCCAGGACCTATGGGATCGAGACGATCTACCAGACCCTTGCACTTGCCGACAACGTGGATGCGGCCGCCAACATGTTCCTGGGGCGCGAGATCACGACCCCTCTGGGCTCGCTGAACGATGCGGCCATGGAGGCGGCGACACGCGAGGTCATCGGCAGGCTCAATCCGAATTTCAAGAACTTCAAGGCCTCCGTGAACTCGCTCTCGGGTGGGCAGCGCCAATCCGTGGCGATCGCGCGGGCGGTCCATTTCAACGCCCGGATCCTGATCATGGACGAGCCCACGGCCGCTCTCGGGCCGGCGGAGACCGCCCAGGTCCGCGACCTCGTTATGCAGCTGAAGGCCCAGGGCATCGGCATCTTCCTCATCAGCCACGACATCCACGATGTCTTCGACCTGGCCGACCGGATCAGCGTCATGCTCCACGGCAAGCTGGTCGGAACGGTCGAGAAGGACAAGGTGACGAAGGACGAAGTCCTGGCCATGATCATCATCGGCAAGCTGCCCGAACAGGTCTCGAAGGCGGAGATGGAAACCCTGACTACCTGAATCCAGCGTCCCCCTGGACGCTCGCTGAACTGGAGGGAGCGGACGAGGGTGGAAGTGAGCGACGGCATCGAGGTCGTGAGCGCGGCGGGCGCCGAGCTTGGCGAGGGCCCGGTGTGGGACGCGCGCTCGGGCCGCCGCGTGTGGGTCGACATCACCGCCAGGCGCATTCCCCTCACCGATACCGTCACCGGTGCCTCCGAGACGATCGAAGTCCCGTCCCACGTGGGCACGGTCGCGCCAAGGGCCGCCGGCGGGTTCGTTGCTGCCCTGCAGGACGGCTTCTGGGTCGTCGGCGACGGTCCTGCCGAGCGCGTCGCATCCATTCCGGAGGCCCGGCCCGGCCTCCGATTCAACGACGGCAAGTGCGATCCGGCCGGACGATTCTGGGCGGGGACGATGGCCTACGACCAGGCGCCGGCGCCGGGGCCCCGTATCGCCTCGGGCCCGATGGCCAGGCCGCGATGGTGCTGGCCGGGGTGACCGTCTCGAATGGGCTCGCCTGGAGCCTCGACGGCCGCACCATGTACTACGTCGATACACCAACGCAGCGAATCGACGCGTTCTCCTACCTCGCGCCGACCGGCGGGATCGGGGATCGCCACCCCGAGATCCACATTGCCCCAAAGGCTGGTGCGCCCGACGGCATGACGATCGATGCCGAGGGCGGGCTCTGGATCGGGCTGTGGGGCGGGGGCGCTGTGCACCGCTACCTCAATGGACGACTCGAGCGGGTCATCAGGCTGCCGGTCAGCCAACCCACGAGCTGTTGTTTCGGAGGCGAGGGCCTCGACGAGCTGTACGTCACTTCGGCCAGGGAAGGCCTCTCGGCACGGCAGCGCCGCGCAGAGCCACTCGCCGGTGCGCTGTTCCGGGTCCGCCCCGGCCCTCTCGGAATCCCACCGGCGATGTCCGACCGTGCCTGACCCACGCCGCCGTGCCGTGCTCGCGCTTGGCGCCCTGGGCCTGGGGATCGCGATCGTGATCGCGGCGGTCGTCGGGCTTGCTCCCTGGACGAATGGGTCTGCCCTGGGCCCTCCGCATTTCATCGAACAGGCGGCTGCCGCCGGCATCGACCACCGATATGCAGGCGACTTCCCGTTCGTCGTGGGCGGCGGCGTCGCCGTCTTCGATTGCAACGACGACGGCCGCCAGGAGCTCTACCTCGCCGGCGGGGCCGGTCCCGCCGCCCTCTACCGGAATGACAGCCAGGTGGGTGGCGAGCTGCAGCTCAGCCAGCTGCCCGATCCCGTCACCGACCTGACCGAGGTGACCGGTGCCTATCCGCTCGACATCGACGGCGACGGGCTGACCGATCTCGCCGTCCTTCGCATCGGACCCAACGTCCTCCTTCGCGGGCTCGGCAACTGCGCGTTTACGCCCGCCAACGCCGAATGGGAACTCGACGGCGGCGACGAGTGGACCACGGCGTTTAGTGCCACATGGGAAGGGTCCGCAACCTGGCCGACCCTGGCATTCGGCAAGTACCTCAATGAGAGCGCTGACGTCGAACCCCTCTGTTACGACAACGAGCTGGTCCGGCCGAACGCCGCGCAGGACGGATTCGCGGCGCGCGTCCCGCTCACCCCGTCATGGTGCGCCCTCTCCATGCTCTTCAGCGACTGGAACCGCTCGGGCCGCCGCGACCTGCGCGTCTCGAACGACCGGCACTACTACCGGCATATCGGCGCTGGCCAGGAGCAGCTGTGGCGCATCGACGAGGGCGAGCCGCCACGGCTGTGGACCCAGGCCGAGGGCTGGCAGCCGATCCAGGTATGGGGGATGGGGATCGCCTCGCAGGACCTGACCGGGGACGGCCATCCCGAGATCTACCTCACCAGCCAGGGTGACAACAAGCTGCAGACCCTGACCGATGGATCCGCGGCGCCCCGCTACGGAGACATCGCGGTCGAGCGCGGGGTGGCAGCCAGCCGCCCATTCGCCGGAGACGTCGACCTGCTCTCGACGGCGTGGCACGCCGAGTTCGAGGACGTGAACAACGACGGCCTGATGGACCTGTTCGTCTCCAAGGGCAATGTCGAGGAGCAGCCCGATTACGCCATGCGGGATCCCAGCAACCTCTTCATCGGTCAGTCCGACGGCACCTTCATCGAGGGTGCCGAGGCTGCCGGGATCGTCAGCTTCTCGCTGGCTCGGGGTGCCGCTCTCGCGGACCTGAACCTTGACGGCCTGCTCGACCTGATCGTGGTCAACCGGCGCGAGAACGTGAAGCTGTGGCGCAGCGTCGGCAGCGGGACGGCCGATGCCCCGGCGCCGGTGGGCAACTGGCTGGCGCTCGACGTCAGCGAGGCCGGCCCCAATCGGAATGCGATCGGCGCCTGGATCGAGGTTCGCGTCGGAGATCGCACCACCTGGCGCGAGGTGACTGTCGGGGGCGGCCACGTCGGGGGTCAGCTCGGCTGGATCCACATCGGCCTCGGGGCGGCCGAGGAGGCCGATGTCACGATCCACTGGCCGGACGGCGAGGCGGGGCCGCGCATGAGGGTCGAGGCGAACCGGTTCTACGAGGTCAAGCGCGGCGCCTCCGAGGCGAATCCGTGGACTCCCGGGAGCTGACCGCCGGGCCGTCTCGGCTTGACACTCCGCATCGGCGCCGCGTAGACTCCGAGATCGCGCCGGCACGGAGCCGGCAGGCGAAGGGAGAACGGCGACCCACCCGGGTTGCACGCTCCGCGCCAAGCTTCCCGATCACGGAGGCCAAGCATCGAGCGAGACCGATCCGTCGGTAACGTGACCTTAACAGCTGAAGAGTGACAGGAACCCACACGAGTCAACGGGACAAACGTCTGAACTGTGAACGGTGGTGGAGCCCTCGGGCAAGACCACTGTTTTTGTTTGGAGAGTTTGATCCTGGCTCAGGACAAACGCTGGCGGGGTGCATGAGACATGCAAGTCGAACGGGGTTGAGCGGGCTTGCTCGA
>JBKKBV010000133.1:0-3404 GCA_046713375.1 Candidatus Limnocylindria bacterium | reverse complement strand
GGGAAGCTGCTCGCCTTCCTGATCGTCGGTTCCGGCAAGGTGGCGGACCTCGCTGCCGATGGGAGGTACGCGCTGCATGCCCACCAGGACCCCGCCGTACCCCACGAGTTCCAGATCCGTGGCCATGCCCACGAGGTTCATGACCGCGCTCTCCGCACGGCCGCCACCGCCGCCTGGCCATTCGAGGCGGACGATGGATATCGGCTCTTCGAGTTCGGTGTCGAGCACGCGGTGTTCGGGGAGCGGGCCAGCGCCGACGACTGGCCGCCGGTTTACACGTCGTGGAAGGCTGGCTGAACTCCTAGCGCCGGTGCCCGAGGTGCCACCAATCGCAGGTGCGGCAGTGGTACGGGTGCAGCGAGCCATCGTTGCGGCGATTGCGCCGGGCGTAGGAGCGGGCCTCGCCACGACTGAGGAAGACCGCCTTCGACGTGCAGCCGCGCTCGACCAGCGGGAGGTTGCGATTGATGAACTGCCGGTAGGTGACGCTCATGCCGGCATCGTCGGCGCCGGCTGCGACAGCTATCGGTCGCGCAGAAGGATCCCTAGCGGAAGACCTTGAGGCTCCCCGGCTGGATCTCGAAGGTGACGGGTGTGACGCCGATGGATCCGCCATCCGCGTGAGCCGGCAGGACGCGGTGGGCACCCCGGACGGTGATCCGCTTCCCGCGGAGCAGCTCGATCCGGGGCTCGTGGCGCTCGCGGGCGCGTGCCACGGCCAGGAAGTGGCGCACCACGTCCAGCTCGCTCATGCCACTGAAGACCGCGATGTCGAAGAGGCCATCGGCCGGATCCGCATCCGGCACCAGGGCGAAGCCCATCCCATGGTATGGACCGATGCAGACCGTAACCGCCGGTGCCCGCCAGCGCAGCACCTTCCCGTCGAGCTCGATCAGCATCCTCGTGCGGCGTCGGCGCAGCGCGCGCCACATAGCCCGCGCCGCGAATCGCCAGCCTGCCCGTTCGCCGAGCTCCACCGCCCCGAAGCCGGCAGCGTCGAGGCCCACACCGGCCGCCTCGAAGAACCGATGGGCGTCTGTGGGAGGCTCTTCCTCGGCGCCGCCGCGCCAGGCCAGGCCGGCGTCAACCTGTGACACCTGGCCGCGACCGATCACGTCGAGCGCCGCGTCGAGTTCCATCGGGATGCCAAGGCCGCGGGCGATGTTGTTCCACGAGCCCATGGCCAGGATCCCCAGCGCTCGATCAGCGCCGGTCAGGACCTCGGCCACCGGACCGACCGTGCCGTCGCCTCCTGCGGCCACGACGTCCTCGTCCGGTCGCGCCCCCCGGGCCACCTCTGCAGGATCGTCCGGTTCGCTCAGCACGTGGAGGCGGACGCCCAGCCCCCGCGACCGCAGTCCGTGCGCCAGTGCCTCCGGCTCACGTGCCTTCGAATCCTCCGCGAGTGGCGAGGTGGAGCCCGGCTTGCCTCCCGAGACGGGGTTGACGATGAGGAGCAGGGAGCGGTCGGTCACCAGCCCATGCTACGGGCGCGGCCTATCAGGACCATTCCCGCTGGGCGGGACTAACCCACAAGGAGGCACCGCGGTCGGCGCGAAAGGCGTCGAAGTTGGCGGAGATTCCCGCTGGGCGGGACTGCGAGCCAAGCTGGCCGCCAGCCGCGGCCCTAGCGGCTTGACGTTGGCGGTTAGTCCCGTTGGGCGGGAATGCAAAGAGCCGTCAGGGTGTGGCTGAGCAGGTGGTGACCGGCTCGACATCCGCGAATCGGTCGGCGATCCAGATCGTGATCTCGCTCCACGCGGCTGGCGTCTGGACACTGGCAAAGTGATCGCCTTCGACCGTGCGGAGTTCCACCGTAGAGCCGATCTCGCACATCGTCGTCACGCCGGCGACCTGCGCGTCGTACTGCACAGCCTCATCGGCCTTTGGTGAGATGACCAGCATCGGTACGCCCGTCTGCGCCAACCCCGGTGAGTTGCGGGTCAACAGGTTGCGCCACTCCGCGATCTCGGCCGGGTCGCGCAGGTAGGGTGTGCTGCTGACGGGAGGCGGGAAGCAGCCCTCGCGCCCGGCCAACGCCGTTTGACGCCCCTCGTTGGTCAGGAAGTTGAGCGATGCGTCGTAGATGGCGTTCCAGACCCCGAACAGGAGCAACGGCGCGGCGGTCGTGTCGATGCTGCCCGCCGCGGCCTGGTGGAAGGCCCAGGTGTCCCATGCCACGAGATCCGTCGGCGGCGACGCGGCCAACGCACCGAGAAGCGACAGGCCGGACGCATAACTCGGCGCCAGTTCGGCGGACCAGAGAGCGGCGTGTCCACCCTGCGAATGACCGACCACGACCGCCTCGGCGCCAGCGTGGGCCTCCGGCAAGGCCTGCGCCGCGCGGATCGAGTCGAGGACCGAGCGACCCTCTGAGATGCCGATGAGGTACGGGTGGATGCCCGGCGTGCCGAGGCCCTCGTAGTCGGTGGCCGTGACCACGTAGCCCTCGGCGACGGGCTCCTGCACCTCGGCCGGAATGTCAGCGAGCCCCTGCTTCGACGGGGCGCACGTATCGGCGATGCCGGTGGTCCCGTGCGCCCAGGCCACCACCGGGTAGCCACTTTCGCCGGCTGGTGCTTCCGGCGCGACCACGATCCCGCTCACCGCCACCGGGTCGCCATCCAGGCCGGTCGAGCCGTACACGACGAACCAGGCCCGGGCCTCCGGCGGCGCCTGGATCTCAAGCGTCGCAATCAGGTCGCCTGGTTTTGCCGCGGCGATCGCATCGACGCTGGGGTGGTACAGGGCGCCATCCGCCGCGGCCGGCAGGCCGGGTGCAACGCTGGGCGAGGGTTGCACCAGTGCAGAGACCGATGGAGCTGCCGAAGCCAACGGAGCGGTGCTCGGGCTCGGTGAAGAACCGCAAGCTGCCAGGACCAGGCTCAGGGTGAGGGTCAGCGTGGCGCGCAACCGGGTCGACATGCGGACACTGTACGAGCAAGCGTCAGAGGGGTTGCGGCACGCAGGTGACCGCGCAGTCAGGGTCCTTCGTGGAATCGTGCTGCACGACTGCACGAGCAGTGCTGACGGGAGTGGGTGCCGGGAGACCGCCTACCTCAGTGCAACGCTCGTGCAATAGGCTTCCCACCTCTTGTGACCCGGCGTCGCCCTCCCATTACCCATCGTGGTCCGAAGCGAAATGGCGTCAGGCCCGCATGGGCCGATACAGGAGGACCCCGATGACCAGCGATACCCCCAAGACAACCAAGACGAAGATCACCAAGACGACAAAGGCAGCCGCCTCACGCGCCGGCGGGATCGTGGCGTCCGCCCGTGACCTGGCCGGCCAGGTCGGGGCCGTCTCGGCCACCCTCGCCGAGACACTGCCCGCCGCCGCCGCTGCCGTGAAGG
Source organism: Candidatus Limnocylindria bacterium (assembly GCA_046713375.1). GTDB lineage: Bacteria > Chloroflexota > Limnocylindria > QHBO01 > QHBO01 > CF-167. The sequence goes on along the minus strand of JBKKBV010000133.1, from coordinate 50 downwards.
GCAGGGCAATCGATGCCTCCCGCACCGTCGAAACCATGCCGCAGTCGCAG
>JBKKBV010000132.1:0-3913 GCA_046713375.1 Candidatus Limnocylindria bacterium | reverse complement strand
CGCGCTCGAGATCCAGCGCCCGAAGAAGGCCGGCCAGAAGGGCGACGACGCGACGCTGGTGGTCGAGGTGCAGCAGCACCTGGGCAACAACTGGGTCAGGGCGGTCGCGATGTCGACGACCGACGGGTTGGCGCGGGGGCTCGACGTGGTCGATACCGGCGCACCCATCACCGTCCCCGTCGGCGCATCCACCCTGGGACGGGTCTTCGACGTTCTGGGGCACCCGATCGACGGCAAGGGCCCCGTCAAGGCGGAGAAGTTCCTCCCGATCCACCGCGACCCGCCGCCGTTCGACCAGATGGAGACGGAGGCGCAGGTCTTCGAGACGGGCATCAAGGTCATCGACCTGATCGCCCCATTCCGGCGGGGCGGCAAGGTCGGCGTCTTCGGTGGAGCCGGCACGGGGAAGACGGTCATCATCCAGGAGCTGATCCGCAACATCGCCGCGGAGCACGGCGGGTACTCGGTGTTCGCCGGCGTCGGCGAGCGTTCGCGCGAGGGGAACGACCTGCTCGGCGAGATGACCGAATCGGGCGTGATCGACAAGACGGTGATGGTCTTCGGCCAGATGAACGAGCCGCCTGGCGCGCGCCAGCGGGTTGGCCTGACGGCGCTCGCCATGGCCGAGTTCTTCCGCGACGAGGAGGGGCGCGACATCCTCCTCTTCATCGACAACATCTTCCGGTTCACCCAGGCGGGCTCCGAGGTTTCGGCACTCCTTGGCCGCATGCCCTCGGCGGTGGGCTACCAGCCGACACTGGCCACCGAGATGGGCGACTTGCAGGAGCGGATCACCTCCACCAAGAAGGGCTCGATCACGTCCCTGCAGGCCATCTTCGTGCCGGCCGACGACTACACCGATCCGGCGCCGGCGACAACGTTCGCGCACCTTGACTCCACCATTCGCCTCGAGCGATCGATCGTGGAGCTGGGCATCTACCCCGCCGTCGACCCGCTGACCTCGACCTCGACCGTGCTGGATCGGCGCATCGTGGGGGACGAGCATTTCGAAGTCTCGCGCGAGGTGCAGCGGACGCTCCAGCGCTACAAGGACCTCCAGGACATCATCGCCATCCTCGGCATGGACGAGCTGTCGGAGGAGGACAAGGTGTCCGTCTCGCGGGCCCGTCGCCTTCAGCGCTTCATGAGCCAGCCGTTCTTCGTGGCCGAGCAGTTCACCGGGCGCTCCGGCGCCTACGTCGAGCTGAAGGAGACCGTCCGCGGCTTCCGCGAGATCCTGGAGGGCAAGTACGACCAGCTGCCCGAGCAGGCCTTCTTCATGGCCGGCAGGATCGAGGACGTGGTCGCGAACGCCGAGAAGATGGGCTGATGCCTCTCAAATTGGAAATTGTCAGTCCCGAGCGGATGGTCTACAACGACGAGGTCGACATGGTCATCGTGCCGGGGCGCAACGGCCAGCTCGGCATCCTTCCGCACCACACGCCGCTCATCAGCTCGCTCGGCGTTGGGGAGCTGCGGATCAAGAAGGGCGGGAGCGAGGAGTCGATGCTCATCAGCGGCGGGTTCGTGGAGGTGCGGCCGGACAAGGTCATCGTCATGGCCGACCTGGCGGAGCACTCGGACGAGATCGACGAGGCGAAGGCCGTGGAAGCGCGCAAGCGCGCCGAATCGGAGCTTGAGCAGTCCAGGGACCCGGTCGACATCGCCCGAGTGCGTGCCGCCCTGCAGACGGCCCTGATGCGGGAGCGGATCGCCACCCGCCGGCGCTCCCGGGGCTGAGGGGCATACGCGCTCGATGGAGGCCGTTGTCGCGCGGCTGGAGAAGCCCCTGTAGGATCGGAGCCGATGCAAGCCTGTGACCACTGCGGCGCCCGATTCGCCCAGCTGCCGGTGCGGATCGAGATCGTGCGCGAGTCCGGGCCGATCGGGCTGCCGGGTGGCGCTGCTGGCGCATCGGCGAACTTCAGCAAGGGATATGCCTTCTGCTCCAGCGAGCACGCTTATGCCTGGGCGCGGGAGCGTCGCTACATGCTGTGCAACGCAGCCCCCACCGCGTTCGAGGCCGGCATGCAGCCATTCCTCCCCTCGCGTCACATGGGCGGGCGCGTGGGCCTGTGCGATGGCCATCACCTGGGTCCGCACGAGTGGAAGGAGGCGTGGCCCGCCTAGGGCGGGGCTGATGGAGAAGTTCATCGTGACCGGCGGCATCCCGCTCCACGGCGAGGTGCGGATCGCCGGTGCCAAGAACGCGGTCCTCAAGATGATGGCCGCCGCGGCGTTGACGGGGGATCGTTGCATCCTGCGCAACGTCCCGCGCATCAGCGACGTGCAGATCCTGCGCGGAGCGATGACCGACATCGGCTTCACGGTCAGCCCGCAGGGAAGCGACGGCCTGGAGATCACTGCCGCCGGTGCCGATTGGCTGTTCGTGCCGCTGGAGGCGGCCAAGCGAATGCGCTCGTCGTTCATCCTGCTCGGCCCCCTCCTGAGCCGATTCGGGCGGGTGATCATCAGCAACCCGGGTGGCGACCGGATCGGGAGGCGCCCGGTCGACCTCCATGTCGAGGCCATGCAGGCGCTGGGAGCCGAGATCGAATACAAGAACGGCTACTACTTTGCCCAGGCGCCGGGCGGACTCCGCGGCGCGCGCAATGCCTTCCCGTACGTGACCGTGATGGGGACCGAGAATGCGATGCTGGCGGCCACGCTGGCACGCGGCAGCACCGTCATCGAGAACGCAGCCCAGGAGCCGGAGGTCGACGACCTGGTGGCGATGCTGCAGGCCATGGGCGCGAAGATCGAGCGGACTGCTCCGCATCGGCTCGAGATCGAGGGGGTGGACCGGCTGCACGGGGTCGAGCACCGCGTCCTCGGCGATCGGCTGGAGGCAGGCACCTTTGCGATGGCCGCGGCGGTGACCGGTGGCGAGATCATCGTGCGCGGGGTCGACCCGACCCACCTGTCCGCCTTTACCGACCTCCTGACCGGCATGGGCATTTCGACCGATACATTCGACGAGGATGGCGGTGGGCTGCGTGTGCGCGGGGGCGACGGAATCCGACCGGCCGATGTCGAGACGCAGCCCTACCCGGGCTTCGCGACGGACCTCCAGGCCCCGCTCTCGGTGCTCATGACGCAGGCCGATGGCGTCTCGACCATCCACGAAACGATCTACGAGGATCGGCTCGACTACACGACCGAGCTGGTGAAGATGGGGGCGGTGATCGAGGTGCTCGATGAGCGGCATGCCCGCATCGCCGGGCCGACTCCGCTCCACGGTCGCGAGGTCGAGATCGCCGACCTGCGAGCCGGCGCGACGCTCATCCTGGCTGCGCTTGCGGCCGCCGAGACGAGCGTCATCTCCGGGGTCGAGCATGTCGACCGCGGGTACGAGGCGATCGAGTCCAAGCTCGTCGCCCTGGGCGCCCAGATCACGCGCATCGACGCGTAGACTCGGGCAGATGAAGATCGGGATCGACCTCGGGACCGCGAACATCCTGGTCTACGTGCAGGGCAAGGGGGTTGTCCTCAACGAGCCGAGCGTGGTCGCCATTAACGACGATGACAATCGGCTGGTGGCGGTCGGCGAGGAGGCGCGCGAGATGATCGGGCGCACCCCCGGCAACGTGCGCGCCATCCGGCCCATGCGCGACGGGGTGATCGCCGATTACCTGATTACCGAGGCGATGCTGCGCTACGTCATCAACAAGGTCTCCCGCGTGCGCCTCTTCAAGCCCGACGTGATGATCAGCGTCCCGTCGGGAGTGACAAGCGTGGAGAAGCGCGCGGTGCGCGACGCCGCCATGAAGGCCGGGGCGCGTGACGCCTACCTGATCGACGAGCCGCTGGCGGCGGCCATCGGCGCCGGTGTTCCGATCTCCGGCCCATCGGGAAACATGATCGTGGACATCGGCGGCGGGACGACCGAGATCGCGGTGATCGCGTTGGGGGG
>JBKKBV010000131.1:0-20656 GCA_046713375.1 Candidatus Limnocylindria bacterium | reverse complement strand
CGCGCCACGCGCAGCAGGTCATCGATGGTCACGGCCTCGAGCAGCTCGATCACCTCGTCCACGGTCAGGATCCGCGGCAGCAGGCTCTCCCCGGTCCCGAGCCAGGATGCCACGGCTCCCGTCTCCTCCATGCGCAGCTCCAGGCGACCGCGGGTATAGGCGCGTGCGCGATCGAGCTCGGCCGTGGTGATCGGCTCCTGAACGACCCGCTCCAGCTGCTCCAGGATGGCGGCGATCAGCGCCGGCGCTTGGTCCGGCTCGAACCCGGCGTGCACGCCGAACGTCCCACAATCCGCGTAGGTGGCGCCAAAGGTCGACACGTCGTACGACAGCGACCGTCGCTCGCGCAGCTCCACAAACAGGCGGCTGCTCATCCCGTCGCCCAGGACCGCGCCCAGCAGGTCGAGCGCCCAACGATCGGGATGATCGCGGGCCACGCCGGGCATCCCGATGCACAGGTTCCCCTGGGAGAGGCGGCGGAAGGCGACCCTCACCGAGCCTGCGGGCGCCGCCTCAGGCACCTCCAGCGCTGGCGGAACCTGGATTGGAACCGGGGTCCCGTCGGCGTCGAACCAGCCTCGTGCTGCCCGCAGGACCACTTCGTGCTGGATGGCTCCCGCGGCTGTGAGCACGATGTTTCCCGGCCGATACCAGCGTTCCCAGTGATCGATGACGGTGTCGTGTCGGGCGCGCCGAACACTGCGCGGCGTGCCGGCGATCTCGCGTCCGAGCGGGTGAGGGCCGAAAAGGAGCTCGTCGAAGAGGCTGAAGACGTGGTCTCCCGGCGAGTCGACGTACATGCGGATCTCGTCGACGATCACCGGCTTCTCGCCGATCAGGTCGCGCTTGCGCAGGAGGGGCGACAGTACGAGATCGGCCACCACCTCCAGGGCTCGCGCCGCGGCCTCGGCCGGGACGCGAGCGGTATAGATCGTCAGCTCGCGGTCAGTGGCCGCGTTGACGCTGCCACCGCATCCCTCGACCGCCTCCGACAGGCCGCCAGGCTCCGGATAGCGGCGCGTCCCCTTGAATGCGAGATGCTCGAGGAGATGCGAGAGCCCGGCGTGTGCCTCGTCCTCGCTCCGCGAGCCAACGCCGACGAAGAGTCCCACGGCGACTGAGCGCGCGGTCGGCATCCGCTGGGTGACCACCCGCAGCCCGTTCGGCAGCACACTGCGCTTGTATGGGACGCTCGCCTGCGCGCGGACGCGTCCGGCGGGCGCGCCGGACCGCACCTCAGGCCTCCTCGTCGTCGTCGCTCGCCTCGGGCGACATCAGCAGCTCCATCTGGATGAAGCGCAGGTCGCGGGCCAGCTCGCCCGTGGTGCGAGGCAGCGGGTGCGCCTCGTCAGCGTCCTCCACCACCTCGGCGCGGGGCGCAGCGGCGGCAAATTCAAGCACGACGCGCTCCTCGCCGATGATGAGGGTGTAGACGAGCAGCTGATCCGAGGTGGTGTCGAACTGGAGGTAGTCGAACGAGTCGAGGTTGAGGCAGATCGCCAGCGGCGTGAAGTAGCTGGCTATCTCGGGGTGGTCGACCACGATGCGCTCCACCCATCCGGTCCCGCTGCCGGTCACCTGCGTCCCCCGCCGATAGGTATAGGTCACGGTCTGCTTGAGCAATGGGCGCAGGAGGTTGTAGATGTCGCTCTTGTCGGTGACGACGCCGGTGTTGATGTAGAGCTTCGCTCGCGCGTCGTTCATCGGGTGCTCACAGGCTGCGCCTTGCAGTGGGGAATCGCGGGCGAGTCTAGCACCGGACTCCGGGCGCGGGAGGGCGCGGGACGGCTGCTAGCATGTGGCGCGTGAAGCTGCTCGCCGCCGATGTCGGCAACACGAACATCACGCTCGGCCTCTTCACGGACGGCGAGCTGATCGGTTCATGGCGCTCGACGGCACACGCAACCGCCACGCCCGACGAGGTCGCCACCATGACCGCGGAGATGCTAGCACTCGGCGGCCATCGCCTGGATGAGCTGGAGGCCGTCGCGCTCGCGTCGGTGGTGCCGCCACTCACCGACACCTTTGAGCGCTTCGTTCGGACCCGCGTCGGCCTGGAGCCGATGAACGTCGACGCCACGTCCCTGGCAGACACGCTGCTCATCGAGATCGACCGGCCGGCCGAGGCCGGCGCAGATCGACTGTGCAACGCCCTTGCCGCGCGCACCGAGTTCGGCGGGCCGGCCATCGTCATCGACCTCGGGACGAGCACCAACTTCGACGTGCTCAGCGCGGAAGGGGCATACATCGGCGGCGCCATCGCTCCCGGACTGGGACTCTCCCTGGAGGCGCTGGTCGGCTACGCCAGCAAGCTGCCGCGGATCGAGCTGCGCCGGCCACCGCATGCCATCGGCTCGAACACCATCCACGCCATGCAGAGCGGCACGGTGCTGGGCTACATCGGCCTGGTGAGCGGCCTGCTGACCGCACTGCGCGGCGAGCTGCTCGAGCGTTCCCCCGCCGACAGCCGGGTGACCGTCATCGCGACCGGTGGATACACCCACGAGCCTTGGCTTCGCGACGTGCCGGGGATCGACGCCGTGGAGCCGGATTTGACGCTGCGTGGCATCCGCTACGGGTTCGAGGCGATCCGAGCGGCCGACACGGCGACCAGCTCGAGCATCGGCAGCCCCGCGGTGGACCGGTGACCGAGGATCGCGGCACCCTCGCCGGCCGGCGCGTGGTGGTCGGGGTGGCAGGCAGCATCGCGGCCTACAAGGCCGTCTCACTGGTACGCCTGCTGGCAGAGCGTGGCGCGGTGGTGGACGTGGCCATGACCCCCGCCGCAACGCAGTTCGTCACGCCGCTCACCTTTGCGTCGCTCACCCATCGTCGCGTGGTCGACGACGTGATGGCGCTCGATGCCGACTCGCAGATCGCGCATGTCGAGTTGGCGGAGGGTGCCGATGCGATCGTCATCGCGCCTGCCACCGCCAACCTGCTGGCGGAGCTGGCAGCCGGCAACGCGGGCAACGCCGTCACCGCCATCGCGCTCGCGAGCCGCGCTCCGCTGGTGCTGGCTCCCGCCATGGACGCCGGGATGTGGACCCACCCCGCCACGCAGCGCAACGTCGAGACGCTGCGCGGCTTCGGGCACCGGATCGTCGAGCCGGAGGTTGGCGCACTGGCCAGCGGCCTGACGGGCGTGGGACGGCTGGCCGAGCCCGAGACGATCGTGGAAGCTGTCGAGCGTCTCTTCGCCCGTGCGGGCGACCTGGAGGGGCTGCAGGTCGTGGTGAGCGCAGGCGGGACTCGCGAGCCAATCGACCCGGTGCGGTTCATCGGCAACCGCAGCAGCGGCAAGATGGGCGTGGCGATTGCCGAGACGGCGCGCGACCGCGGCGCCAGCGTGACACTGATTGCCGGGGTGATGAGCGTCCCGCCCCCACGCGGCGTAAACGTGGTGGACGCCACCAGCGCGGCCACCATGCGCCAGGCCGTGCTGCGTGCGGCCTCCGGAGCCGATGTCCTGGTGATGGCCGCCGCCGTGTCCGATTTCGCGCCGAAGCGGGCCAGCAGCAGCAAGATCAAGCGCGGTGGCGGCGACCTGCAGATCGACCTGGTGGCGAACCCTGACATCATCGCCGAGGTGGGCGAGATGGCCGACGCCACCCGCCCCTTCCTGGTCGGCTTCGCCGCCGAGAGCGACGAGCTGGAGGCCAACGCGCGCAGCAAGTTGCGCGACAAGGGCCTGGACCTGATCGTCGGCAACAAGGTCGGAGGGCCGTTCGACGCCATCGGCTCCGACGAGAACAAGGTGATCGTCTTCGGCGCCGAGGGCGAGCTCAGCGACTGGCCCATGCTGCCCAAGCGGCAGGTCGCCGAACGGCTATGGGACCTGATCGTGGACCGATATCGCAAGGCTCACCCGCCGGAGCGTCCCGAGCGCCCTGCGCGCTCTCGTCGCCGCTGATCGTGCAGGTGCTGCGCGGCGTCCCCGAGCTGCGTGCCGCGATCCTGGAGCGGCGCCTGGCGGGAGAGTCCGTCGGCTACGTCCCGACCATGGGCGCCCTGCATGACGGGCAGCTCTCGCTGGTTCGACGCGCCAGTGCCGAGAACGGCTGCGTCGTGGTCAGCTCGTTCGTCAATCCGGGCGAGTTCCCGACCCTCGACGAGTCGAGCCCGATGCGGAGGGACGAGCATCGCGACCTGGCCCTGCTGGAGCGAGAAGGCGCCAGCCTCGTCTTCATGCCGGAGGTCGCGAGCCTCTATCCACCAGACGACGTGACCAGGGTCAGCGTCGAGGGGTTGACCAGGCAGCTGGAGGGAGCCTCACGGCCGGGCCACCTGGACGGGCTGACCACCGTGATGCTCAAGATGCTGAACCTGGTCGGTCCGGCCAGCGTGTACCTGGGGCAGCGTCATGCCCAGCAGATCGTGATCCTGCGACGAATGATGCGCGACCTGTTCATGAACATCGAGCTGGTGATCTGTCCCACCGTTCGCGAGGCGGACGGCCTGGCCCTGTCGAGTGCCAATGCCTCGCTCTCGATCGAGGAGCGACATGCGGCGACCTGCCTCTTCGCCGCCCTGAGCGCTGCGCGGGCCGCCTACAACGCCGGCGAGCGGTCGGCCGAGGTGCTGCGGGCGCGAATGACCGAGCTGATCGCTGCCGAATCGATGGCGAGGCCGGACTACGTCAGCGTCGCCGACGCGGCCAGCCTGGTCGAGCTGCAGCGCGTGACGGGCCCGGCGCTGGCGCTGGTGGCGGTCTGGATCGGCCGCACCCGGCTCACCGACAACATGCCGCTGGCGTGGGACGTGGCCTGAGGCCAGAAACCCGGCCACAAAGTACTAGTGACGTCGGGGGTCGGCTCCGTATCATGCTGGCTGTCGCCGCGAGCACCGGTTTCGATCGGTTGCGCCGCGGCGTACGAGGAGGCCGGCGAGTGCCCACGTCCGGCCTCCTTCCTTTGCCCGGAGGCGAGGCCTCAGCCCTTGGCCCGGTGCGCCGCCTTCCAGGCTCGCTTGCTGGCCTGGTAGCTGGCCAGCGCCTCGGCTGAGTCCACGTCTCCCAGGGTCGGGTGCGTGGGCATCACCTCGTCGAGTCCGGGGAGGCGAATCCCGAACCGCTTGCCGAGGATCGCGATCAGGGATCGCGCCTTCATGTCGCCGATCGACGGCAGCGCCAGCAGCCGCGCCTGCAGGTCCCGCCCGTCACGCGCATCGGCCCAGACGCGGCTCGCATCGCCACCGTAGCTGTCCACCAGGTAGGCGCACAGCGCCTGCACCCGTCCGGCCATGGCACCCGGGAACCGATGCAGCGCGGGCCGCTGCCTAAATGCCTCCTGCAGGGCCTCGGGGTCCATGGCCGCGATCCGCGCGGCATCCAGGTGCCCGATGCGACGTCGCAGCTCGACAGGCCCCGAGAACGCCTTCTGGACGGAGACCTGCTGGTCGAGCGCAAAGCCGATCAGGAGTGCCAGCGGGTCATTGGCCAGCAGGCGATCGGCCTCGTCGTCGCCGGTGAAGTGGAGCCGATCGATGCCTGGCTGGGTGGCGGTCATGCGCGGCATGCTACCCCCCGCACCCCGAACGGCTAGAGCCGGGCCAGGAAGTCGCCGATGTCGAGCGATCCGTCGACCAGCCGGATGATCGTCTCGATCTTGTCGGTGTCGGTGGGGTGGGTCTTGACCAGGATCTCGTCGACCGCCTGTGCCGTCCGGTACGTATCGCTCTTGACGAGGTAGGTGAAGAGGCTCGCCGCCCGCAGGTCGGCCAGCATCGCGTCCCCCGGCCGGAAGCCACCGGTCAGCACGATGCCGGCGACGTCCCCATCGGCCCCGGCATTCAGCTCGAGCGCCATCTGGATCATGTCCTCCCGATCGCCCGGGGTGATCAGCAGGGTGCGATCGCGGATGAAGCCGGCGGCGTGCTCGGCCAGCATGGCACCGATGGCCACGTGGCCAATCGTGCGACCCGGGGTTGCCTCGCCGGCGAGCAGCTCCCCATCGAGGTGGGTGGCGATCAGCTCCAGCGAGGGGTTGGCCAGCAGGTCGCTGTACGGGATGCAGCCCAGCAGGTCGATGCCGTGCTGGGCCAGGCCACGCCGCAGCACATCGGGGAGATGGGGATGCGACTCGACATCCACCTTGTTGACCACCGCCCCGGCCACTCGCACGCCATCACGCGCGAAGAGGGCATGGTTGAGCACGATCTCGTCGATCGGACGTCCCACGCCGCCCTCGCTGACGATGACCACCGGCGCTTCGAGCAGGGCGGCCACGCGGGCGTTCGATAGGCCGACCACCGCGCCGACCCCAGCGTGGCCGGTGCCCTCGATGACCAGCAGGTCCTTGTCGGCAGCGACCCGCGTCGCCGCCTCGGTGACGGCGCGCTCGAGGTCGTCCTCGATCCTGCCCATGATGTAGTCGGTGGTGAAGTGGCGCGGCAGGGTCACCGGGCTCATGTCGTCGAGTGCGTCGGGGAGGTCGAAGACCGCCTTCATCAGCACCGCGTCCTCGTCGGCGCGGGTCCCGTCCACCACCAGGTAGCGCTGCCCGACCGGCTTGATGAAGCCGGTCTTCGACCCGCGCCGGATGATCGCGGCGGTCAGGCCCAGGGACGCGGTGGTCTTGCCCCGGTTCTGGCCGGTCGCCGCCACGAAGACCCGCTGGCCGGCCGTCACCCCCGCGGTTTGCCGCGCCGTTCGATCAGCTCCACCGCCTCCCGCAGCCGAGCCACCAGCTCCGGCTCGACCATCTCTGGCTCGAGATGTTCGCCCAGGCGCTCCATCACGTCGGCAGCCATACTCAGCAGGACATCTGCATCGGCGATGAAGAACTGCGGCTCGTTGTTGTAGCGGACCAGCGTCAGCCGCCCCTGCAGGGTCAGGCCGCCCTCGGCATGGGTCAGCTGCGTGCCGAAGTTGTGCCCCTGGATGCCATCGGGGTTGTTCAGGAAGTTGAGGGCGTTGTCGATCGCCAGCCCGAAGCGTGCGCGCCAGCCCACGAGGCGCTCGTGGACCTCGGGCGTGAGGCCGATCTCGCCCACCTCGTCGAAGACCTCGCGGGTGACCGTCAGCAGACCCACCAGGGTCGAGCCGGCACGGCTGCCGAGCATCACCTGCAGCGAGCGCTCGAGCGTGAAGACGTCGCTGTCGAAGCGAGGCGAGGTCGTGACATCGGCGAGGAGGTCCTCGACATTGTCCAGCGCGCCCGACTCCGCCAGGGCGTTGGCCAGGTTCAGGATCTCCTCGCGAAACAGGAAGCGCTCTTCGTGGTCGAGCATGCTCTGGAGTCTAGGGGTACAGGCCTCGCAGCGTCGTCGCCTCGGCCACCCGCGCCACGGCGACCATGTAGGCGGCGGTGCGCATGTCAACGGAACGGCGGTGGCTCATGTCATGGACGCTCTCGAACGCCCGATCCATGATCTCGTGCAGGCTCTCGTTGATGCGCGACTCGGTCCAGAAGAAGGACTGCATGTCCTGCACCCACTCGAAATAGCTGACCGTCACGCCGCCTGCGTTGCACAGGATGTCCGGGATCACGAAGACGCCGCGGTCGTAGAGGATCCGGTCGGCCTCCGGCGTGGTCGGGCCGTTGGCTGCCTCGGCCACGATGCGGGCCTGGATGCGGGGCGCGTTGTGCTCGGTGATCTGGTTTTCCAGAGCGGCGGGGACCAGGATCTCGCAGTCGAGCTCGAGGATCTCGGTGTTGCTCACTGAATCCGCACCCGGGAAGCCGACGACCGTGCCGTGCTCGGCCTTCCAGGCGCTGACCCGCGCCGGGTCGAGCCCCTTCGGGTTGTAGATGCCGCCGCTCGAGTCACTGACCGCGACAACCACGGCACCCTCATCCGTCAGCAGAGCGGCTGCGATCGAACCCGCGTTGCCGTAGCCCTGGATCGAGACCCGGGCACCGGTGAGCGGGATGTCCAACGCGCGGCTGGCCTGGTTCAGGGTGTACACCGCGCCGCGCGCAGTGGCCTCGTTGCGGCCCAGGGATCCACCGATGGCGATCGGCTTGCCGGTGACCACGCCGGGGATGGTGTAGCCACGGTTCATTGAGAAGGTGTCCATCATCCAGGCCATGACCTGTGCGTTTGTGTTGACATCGGGCGCCGGTATGTCCCGGTCCGGCCCGATCAGCGGACTGATCTCGGTCGTGAAGCGGCGGGTGAGCCCCTCCAGCTCGCGCATGGAGAGCTGCTTGGGATCGACGATGACGCCGCCCTTGCCACCTCCGTAGGGGATGTTCACGACCGCGCACTTCCAGGTCATCCACATCGAGAGTGCACGCACCTCGTCGCGGGTCACGTCCTGGTGGTAGCGGATGCCGCCCTTCGCGGGGCCGCGGCTGACATTGTGCTGGATGCGGAAGCCGGTGAAGACCTCCACGTGGCCGTCGTCCATGGTCACCGGGAAGTTGACGGTGAGCTCTCGCTGTGGGACGCGGAGCACGCGACGCAGACCTGGATCGAGGTCGAGCTTCTCAGCCGCGGCATCGAACTGCTCCTGGGCCACCGCCCAGATGTTCGGCGCCTCGGCGACGGGATTCGAACTTGCCATGGGCTGGCTGTGAGCCTCCAGTAGGTCGCGCTCCGACGCCTCCGCCGATGTGGGTGCGGGAGCTGGCCCGAGCGCGGCGGCCCGATTATAGGGTTGGGTCAAGCGCGGGCGGCGGTCAGACCATCTCGACTGCGAGCGCCACCGCTCCCCCGCCGCCCAGGCACAGGGTGGCCAGCCCGCGGCGACCGCCGCGCCGCCGCAGCTCGTAGAGCAAGGTCGTCAGCACGCGAGCGCCGGACGCCCCGATGGGGTGGCCGAGCGCGATCGCCCCGCCATTGACGTTGACGCGATCCCAGTCGAACCCGAGCGCGTTGCCATCGGCCAGCACCTGCGCCGCGAACGCCTCGTTGATCTCGATCAGGTCGAACTCGTCCAGACGCAGGTCCAGCTTGGTGAGGAGTCGCCTCACCCCCTCGATCGGCGCCTCGAAGAGCCATTCCGGCGCGACGTCGGCCTGGGCATAGCCGCTGATGCGGGCGATCGGCTTCAGACCGTCGCTCGCCACCGTCGCCTCCGATGCCAGCACCAGCGCTGCCGCCCCATCGGTGATTCCCGGGGCGTTGCCGGCTGTGACGGTCCCTCCCTCGGGCTGGAATGCCGGCTTGAGCAGGGCCAGGGCTTCGAGCGAGGTATCCGAGCGAGGGTTCTCGTCGGTGTCGACGATGGTCGGGCCCTTCTTGCCGGGCACCTCGACCGGGACGATCTCGTCGGCGAAGCGACCCTCGGCCATGGCAGCCAGGGCGCGCTGGTGCGAGCGCACGGCGAACTCGTCCTGGGCGTCGCGCGACACCTCGTGCTTGGCGGCCACCCGCTCGGCGTGCATCCCCATGTGCACGTCGCAGATGGCGCACCACAGGCCGTCGTGGACGGTCGCGTCGACCAACTCTGCGTTTCCGAGCCGGTAGCCAGCGCGAGCACCTGGCATGAGGTAGGGACCCAGGTTCATGTTCTCCATGCCGCCCGCCACGATCACCTCGGCGTCGCCGGCCCGGATCGAGGCGGCCGCCAGCATGACTGCCTTCAGGCCTGAGCCGCAGACCTTGTTGATCGTGGTAGCGCCCACCCCGTTCGGGAGGCCGGCTCCGAGTGCCGCCTGGCGAGCCGGCGCCTGCCCAGCTCCGGCCTGGATGACCTGGCCCATGAAGACCTCGTCAACGCGCTCCGGGGCGATCGCGGCCCGCTCGACCGCGGCACGGATGGCTACGGATCCGAGCGCGGTGGCAGGGACGGTGGAGAGGCCGCCGAGGAACTTACCGATCGGTGTCCTGGCGGCGGACAGCATGAAGACATCGCTCATGCTCGAATGGTACTCCGGGGGGAAGATCGAACCGCTCGCGGGGCTCGTGACGCCATACGCTGTGAGTGAAGCCAAATGGCTTTGCCACGGAGGGGAGCGATGGAACGGTCCCTGGTGGAGCAGGCGCAGCGAGGCGATCGCGAGGCGTTCACCCGTCTCGCCTTCGAGCTGAGCGACCGCCTCTTCGCAGTTGCGCACCGGATCCTGCGTGACTTCGATTCCGCCGGCGACGCGCTCCAGGTGACGCTCCTTCGCATCTGGCGCGACCTGCCGACCCTGCGCGACCCCGCCCTCATCGAGGCCTGGGCGTACCGGGTCCTGGTCCGTGTCTGCCATGACGAGCTGCGGAAGGTTCGGCGGCAGACCCCGGCGCTCCACCTGCTCGCGGCGGACGGGGCGGCGGAGGATCCTGCCATCTCGATTGCCGATCGTGAGCAGCTCGACCGGGCGTTCCGGACGCTCACCGCCGAGCAACGCGCGGCGATCGTGCTCCAGTACTACCGCGACCTGACGCTGACTGAGATTGCCGAGGTCCTGCAGGTGCCGGTCGGCACTGTGCGGTCTCGGCTGCACTACGCGAGGCGCGCGCTGCGCGCGGCCATCGAGGCCGATGCGCGGCCAGCCACCCGAAAGGGGCGCACGGCATGAACCGCGAACGGGACCTTGATCAGACCGTCAAGAACTGGCTCCACGAAGGAGCCGATCAGGCACCCGAGCGGTTCATTTGGGCGGCCCTGGACGACGTGGAGCGCACCGCCCAACGCGGCGCCTGGCTGGCGTCGCTGGAGGGATTCCTCATGAAACTCAAGCCCGTGGCGCCGATCCTCGGTATTGCTGCGCTGATCATCGTGGCCATGGCGGCCTACCAGCTGCTCGGGGGCCCGAACGTGGGCGGTCCGAGCCCCAGCCCGAGTCCAAGCTCCAGCGCTGGCTCCGATCCGGTGCCAGGTGGCACTTTCACATCGGAGGACCTGGCGAACATCGTCCTGACGGCAAGCAATGCCCCGAACGCGGGGTGGATCCTTGAAACCACCCTGACCGGGGTTCCGGCCCTCGTCGAGCCTCTCCGCGATGGCGGACCGTCAATCGACCAGACTGAATTCGTCGATGCCCGCATGACGAGGCTCAACATCACTGACACCGGTGGATACGTATCGTGGGTAGCGGTGTTCGAGACGTCGCTGACCGCCGACCTGGCGTACCACGACCTCCAAACTGCGCACGAATCCTTTCTAGGCTGGAACCTCGCACGTAGCCTGGACACAGGGTTGGGGTTCGAGAGCGCGTTGTACACCGGCCCGGCCTACGGCTGGGAGTCGGCCGTGATCTACCTGTGGCACACGGACAACCTGGTGCTGGCGGCCGTGGGCGTGGGTGACTTCGAGCCGGATCGGGTCCGCTCGCTTGTCGACGAGATGGACTCCCGTGTGCGCTGATCAGTCCAGCACCCCAGGGCCGTCGGTTCCTCCGGGGACCGATGGCGGCATCCGTTCGGCGCGGGACTACTCCTTCTCGTCCTCGCCGAAGAGGTGCGCCACCTTGTCCTCCCACTTGGCGACGACCACCCGCGTCTTGATCTTGAGCGACGGGGTGAGCTCCCCTTCCTCCTCGGAGAGCAGGCGCGGCAGCAGCGCCACGCGGCGCGGACGCTCGTAGATGGCGAAGCCGTCCAGCTTTGCCTTGACCTCGCCCTCCATCAGCTTCTGGACCGCCTTCTCCGCGACCAGCTGCTCGGGGGGCATCTCGGCCATGCCATTGGCCGCTGCCCACGTCCCGAGCTGGTCGAAGTCCGGCACCAGCAGCACGCCGGTGTACGGCTGGTTATCGCCCAGGATGAGCGCCTGTGCGATGTATCGGCTGGTCAGGATCGCGACCTCCATCGGTGCAGGTGCGACGTTCTTGCCGTTGCCGAGCACGATGATGTTCTTGAGCCGGTCGGTGATGATGACCCGCCCTTCGGGGTCGAGCTCGCCGATGTCCCCGGTGTGGAACCAGCCGTCGGCGTCGATGACGCGGGCCGTCTCCTCGGGCTGGTTGTGGTAGCCCTTCATCACCTGGGGGCCCCTGGCCAGGATCTCACCGGTATTCGGGTCGATCCGGATCTGGGTCTCCGCAACCGGGCGACCGACCGTTCCGAACTTGAAGTCGCCGGGTCGGTTGATGGTCAGCAGCGGGGCCGTCTCGGTCAGCCCGTATCCCTCCAGGATCAGCATCCCCATGGCGTAGAAGAACTCGCCGATCTCCTGCGACAGCGGAGCGCCACCTGAGACGAAGTAGCGCACCCGGCCGCCGGTGCGCGCCGAGATCTTGTGAAAGACGAGCCGATCGGCGACCTTCAGCTGCAGTCGCAGCCAGGCTGAGTTCGGCTGGCCCGCCAGGTGGTTGGCGTACTTGGCACGCCCCAGTCCCAGCGCCCAGCCGAAGATTCGCTGGCGCAGTGGCGGACCAGCTTCCACCGTGGACAGGACCCGGGCATAGAGCCGCTCGTAGAGCCGCGGGACAGCGACCATCACCGTGGGACGCACCTCCGCCATGTTGGCCGCCAGGCGCTCGATGGCGGGCTCGGCATAGGCGATGGTGCAGCCCCGCCCCAACGGGACGATCTGACCGGCCGCGCGCTCGGTCATGTGCGAGAGGGGCAGGAAGGAGAGGAACATGTCGTCCTCGTTGAAGTCGACCGCCTGCACCCCGCCCTCGAAGTTGTGGAGGATGTTGCCGTGGGTCAGCACCACCCCCTTGGGGTTGGCCGTCGTCCCCGAGGTGTGGACGATGGTCGCCACCTTGTCGCGGCCATAGCCGCGCCAGGTCTCCGACCATTCACGGATCTCGCCCGCATCCGCGGTGGCCAAGTCGAAGATGTCGTCGAAGCTGATGGCCCCGGCGGGGAGCCGGCCACGGTCGTCGATCACCACCACGTGCTCGAGCGTCGGGCACTGGGCGCGCACCTGTTCGATCTTGGCCGCCTGCTGCAGGTTCTCGACAAAGATGAGCTTCGCCTCGACGTTATTGATCACGAAGGCGGCCTGGTTCGGCTCGACCGAGGGATAGATCGGGCAGGTCACCGCGCCGAGCGAGAGGGAGCCGATGTCGGCCGCCAGCCAGGCCGGGCGGGTGCGGCTCATGATGCAGACTCGATCTCCATCGCGGATGCCGAGGTGCTTGAGCCCTAGCGCCACTTGCGTGATCCAATCCCACGTCTGCCGGTAGGTGGTGCTCGTCCACTCCACCGGCTCCTCCTCCGGCGGGCCACCGGCCTGGCGCTTTGTCTTCGGCAGCTTCCAGCGCAGTGCCTCCTTCTCCGGGTTGCGCAGCATCGAGTTGTGGACGAGCGACACGAGGCTGTCGGCGCGCAGCTCCGCCGGAATGTCGAGGGGCTCGATCTCGGTCTGCATCAGGCGGGGCGGGGCGGCCTCTGCCGTGTCGCTGGTTGCTGTCGTCATCGGTCTGACCTCTTCATCTCCTCGACCAGCTGCTGAGCGATGATCAGCCGCTGGATCTGGTTGCTGCCCTCGTAGAGCTGCGCTCCCTTGGCGTCGCGCATGAAGCGCTCGACAGGGTTGTCGCGTGAGTATCCCGCGCCGCCATAGACCTGGACCGCGTCGGTCGCGACGCGCATGGCGGTATCGCTGGCAAACATCTTGGCCATGCTGCTTGCGGCGTTGATCGAGCCGCCCGCGTCCCGCAGGCGCGCCGCTCGCCAGGTCAACAGGCGCGAGGCGTCGACCGCCACTGCAGCATCGGCCAGGATGGCCTGGATCATCTCCTGCTCGGCGATGGGACGGCCGAACTGGGTGCGTTGCGAGGCGTAGCGGGTCGCGTGCTCGAGCGCTGCCCGCGCCAGGCCGGTGCAGGCGGCCGCGATACTGATCCGCCCCGATGCAAGCGAGCCGAGAGCCACTTTGAGGCCCTCCCCCTCCGCTCCCAGGCGATCCGCCTCCGGAACCATCGCCTCCTCGAACACCAGCTCGGCGGCGGGCGAGTCGCGGATCCCCATCTTGCGCTCGTGGCTCCCGACCCGGAAGCCGGGCGTGTCACGACCCACCACGAAGGCGGTGATCCCCTCGCGGCCGCGCGAGCGGTCAACCGTCCCGAACACCACGTAGACGTCCGCCTCTCCCCCATTCGTGATCCAGACCTTGGTGCCAGTCAGCGCGTAGCCGTCGTCGGTGCGCCGCGCAGCGAGTGACAGCGCTGCCGCATCAGAGCCCGCTCCAGGCTCGGTCAGGGCAAAGGCGCCGAGGTGCGCGCCAGACGTCATAGGGGGAAGCAGTCGCGCCTTCTGCTCATCGGTCCCGTAGGAGTAGATGCACAGCTGCGACAGAACGTGGACCGAGAGGCTGACCGCCATCCCCATGTCGGCCGCGGCGATCTCCTCGCAGGCCAGCGCCCAGGCGAAGTACGAGAGCCCCGCCCCGCCGAGCTCTTCGGGGTACGGGATCGCCGTCAGGCCCAGCTCACCCATCCGCGTAAAGAGCCCGCGGTCGTACCGCTCCTCCTCGTCGCGCTGGGCAATGGTCGGTGCCAGCTCGCGCTGGGCGAACTCGCGGGCGGTATCACGGACCGAGCGCTCCTCCTCGCTGAGGGCGAACGGATCCGGCCGCGTGGGCGTGGCGGTACTGGTCATCAGCCGACCCTCGTCCCCCGCTCGTCGTACTGATAGAAGCCGCGACCCGTCTTCCGCCCCAGGTGCCCCGCCGCAACCATCTGGCGCAGGAGCGGCGCCGCGCGGAACTTGGGGTCGCCGAAGCCGCGGTACAGGACGTCCAGGACGCTGAGCATCACGTCGTTGCCGATGAAGTCGCTCAGCTCCAGCGGGCCCATCGGGTGGTTCAGGCCGAGCTTCGCCCCGGCGTCGATGTGCTCGGCGCTGCCGGTGCCGTCCATCAGCGCGAAGATCGCCTCGTTGATGAAGGGGCCGAGCATCCGGTTCACGATGAAGCCCGGATAGTCCTTCGACTCGATCACCGTCTTGCCAAGGTCCGCGGCGAATCCCCGCGCGGCGTCGAGGGTGGCGTCATCGGTCTCCAACCCGCTGATGATCTCGACCAGGCCCATCACCGGCACCGGTGAGAAGAAGTGCAGGCCGATGAAGCGGCCGGGCCGGTCGGTCGCGGTGGCGAGCGCGGTGATGCTGATGCTACTCGTGTTGCTGGCGAAGATGGCGTCCGGGTCGGCGGCCGAGCTGAGGGCCCGCCAGGTCTCGCGCTTGACCGATTCGTCCTCGAAGACGGCCTCGATCACGATGTCGTGGCCGGCAGCACCGTCCGCGCCCACGCCGCTCGCAATCCGGGACAGCAGCGCGTCCGCGTCGTCCTGCGGCAGCTTGCCCTTCTCGACCTGGCGCGCGAGGTTGCCGGCGATCCGGGCCTTCCCATTCTCGGCCAGCTCAGCCGTTCGATCGGCGAGGGTCACCTGCTTGCCCGCCGCCGCGCTCACCTGCGCGATGCCGTGCCCCATCAGGCCGGCGCCGATGACGAAGACCCGGTTGAGGCTCATGGCCGCCTAGCCTACCAGCCCCAATGAAGGACCTCGGCTAGGCTCAGGTCCTGATCAGGTTGTTGATGGGTTGAGGTCCGTATTCTCCGGCTGAGTACCAGCAGTACTCGTGGCGCACCGTTTGGCGTTGATCCGCGCCGCCTGAGCGCCTCCAGCGCTCATGCGACACCGGGAGGGCTTCATCGGTGCGGGTTGAGTAGCCAGGGTGCTCGCAGCGCAGCCCTGCCCACCACAGGGCGGGAAGGCTAGGCGTTCTCCCCGGGGAGCAGTTGCTCCGCGGCAGTGATGGGATCGAGCTCGCGGCTGGCAACCGACTGAACGGTCGCCTCCCAATCGGCGTGCTGCGAACCACGGCCCATCGCCAGGTCGGCCAGCGCGCGACGAACCTGCTTCCGCGCCCGTGCACTGGCCTGCTCCGGCGAACGTGCCGTGGACTGATGTGCATCGATCGCGTCCGCCAGCGCGGCAACTCCGTCGCCGCTGGTTGCGGTGGTGAGCATGATCGGCGGGGGCTTGCGGCCGACGCGACCCCCCGCAGTGGACAGCATGGCGCGCAGGTGGCGCGCGGCGAGATCGGCGCCCGGACGATCGCCCTTGTTGACGACCAGCAGGTCAGCGACCTCCAGCAGCCCCGCCTTGATGGCCTGCACCTCGTCCCCCATCTCGGGCACCTCAACCACCACCGTCGTCTCCGCCAGGCGCGCGATCTCGACCTCGCTCTGGCCGGCGCCGACGGTCTCGACCAGGATCGGGTCGTAGCCGGCCGCGTCGAGGGCGGCGGCCGCCATCCAGGTGGCGGCCGCAATCCCGCCGAGCTCACCGCGGCTGGCCATGGAGCGCATGAAAACGTCGCGATCGGCGGCGTGCTCCATCATCCGGATGCGGTCGCCCATGATCGCGCCGCCGGTGTAGGGCGACGATGGGTCCACCGCCACGATTCCAACCCGCTTGCCGCGGCGCCGCCACTCCTCGGTGAGCGCGTTCACGAGGGTTGACTTGCCGCTCCCCGGCGGCCCGGTGACGCCCACCAGGTGTCCTCCGCGCCCGGCGCCAAAGAGCTTGGGCAGAAGCTCACGCAGGCCGGGAGCGTCGTTCTCAATTGCCGTGAGAAGGCGAGCCAGGGCCAGTCGCTCACCCGCCACCGCGCCGCGCAGCAGCTCCACGAGGTCGGCCACGACCCTCAGGCGCGCCGGCGCGCGTGCTCGCGGAAGTAACCCGCGATCTGCCCGATGCTGGTCCCCGGACCGAAGATCTCGGCGATCCCCGCCGCCTTCAGCTTGGTGACGTCGGCATCGGGAATGATGCCGCCGGCGGCGATCAGCACATCGTCCATGCCGCGCTCGCGGCTGAGCTCGACGACGCGCGGGAGGAGCGCCATGTGCGCTCCCGACAGGATCGACATGCCGATCACGTCGACGTCCTCCTGCTCCGCGGCGTCCACGATCATCTCCGGCGTCTGGCGCAGGCCTGTGTAGATCACCTCGAAGCCCTCGTCGCGCAGGCCGCGGGCGAGGACCTTGGCGCCACGGTCGTGGCCGTCAAGCCCCGGCTTGGCGATCAGGACGCGGATTGGCGTGGAGCGTGGGGAATCGATCATCTGAGCCCGATTCTACCGGCCAGAAGGTGTTGCTCTGAGTCCAGGCCGACTCACGGTATGCAGAGCTCGGCGCCGAGCTGCTCCCACATCAGCTCGTGGTTTGCCTCGTGGAGGTGCTCGAAGACCAGTCCATCGGCAAAGCGGAAGATGTCCAGCCCCGTCACCTCGAGCGTGCGTCCGGAGGCAGGGACGGCCTTGAAGTCTCCCGTATGCATGGCTCGGTAGACCACACGGGACACGATGCCGCCGTCGATCGGATAGATACGGTCAACATCGGCCCGGAAGTCTGTGAAATGAGCGAGCCAGGCGGCCGCCCCCGCCGCGAATTCCGCGGGGGTGCTGTAGTCGGCGTTCAGCAGGAAGGTCGGTGCGTAGAACTGGTGCGCGAATTCGACCTCCCCCTCGGACCACAGTCGACGCCAGTAGCTGCGCACCTGCTCCTCGTTCACCGTCACTCCTCCAACGCGTCGATCCTGCCGGCCATGTCGAGATCTCGCCATGTGAGCCCGTGCGACGCCTTGGTGGTCAGCCTGAACGTCACGCGCCGCCAGTTGATCTCGATGTCGGGATGATGATCGGCCTCCTCGGCGGCGTCGGCGACCCGGCCAACCAGCGAGATGGCCGCGCGGAAGGTCGGGCATTCGACCGTCCGGAACAGCCAGTCCCCCTCGCGGCGCCAGTCCGGGATGGACTCGAGAGCAGCGGCGATCTCTGGCTCCGACAGGAGCGGTGCGTAGGGCATCGGCCTAGCGGTCTGAGGAGCGACCGATGAAGGTGAGGAACTCGGACCGTGTGCGGGCGTCGGCGCGGAAGGTGCCGAGCATAGAGCTGGTGACCATGGTGGTCTCCTGCTTCCGAACGCCGCGCATGACCGTGCACAGGTGCGTCGCCTCGACCACGCAGGCCACGCCCTTCGGGTTCAGCTTCTCCATCAGGAAGCCGGCCACTTGCTGGGTCAGGCGTTCCTGCACCTGGAGCCGATGCGCGTACATGTCCACCACGCGCGGAATCTTCGACAGGCCGATGATCCGGCCGCGCGGCAGGTAGCCGACGTGCGCCTTACCAAAGAAGGGCAGCAGGTGGTGCTCGCACAGCGAGAAGAACTCGATGTCGCGGACCACCACCATCTCGTCGTAGTCGACCTCGAAGGTGGCGCTGTTGAGGAGGGCGTCCGGATCGGTGTGATAGCCCTCGGTCAGCTCGGCGTACATGCGCCGGACGCGGTCCGGGGTGCCGGCCAGGCCTCCGCGATCCGGATCCTCGCCCAGCTCCACAAGGAGGGTGCGGACCGCCTCCGGGATCTGGCTGCCGGGTGAGCGCTCGTCCATGACCTGGCATGCTAGCAGGGCACCCCCGCGGGCTAGGCGGAAGGCATTGGCGGCGGTAGACTCGAACCGCGCCCGCCGAATCCGCACGGACCGCCGCCCGTCGCCATGGTGATTCACCGACCGTCCTCTCCATCGCTGCGCCTCGCCCTGCCCAGGACCACCGGTGATCGGCTGAGCGGGCCGTTGGGACGGCGCCTCGACGACCGCTACCACTACATGCGGCTGATCCTCGCGGGTGGCAAGGAGCCGATCGAGGCGGTCGTGGTCGGGCCGGGCGGGACCTGGGCGCTGACCCTGCGCGCCGAGCCGGGTCGGTACCGCAAGCGGAACGGCCACTGGTATCGGCTGAGCGGTGCGACCGATTCCTGGGTCCCGTGGGACGCCGACCGCATCACCGCCGCCCGGCTCGCCGGACGTCGCCTTGAGATGTACCTGGAGCGGGCGACGCTGCCGTCGGCGGTGACCGCCGCACTGGTCCCGCCACGCGGCGTCGAGATCGAATGGGACGCCGGCCAGCGGCCCGGCATCCGGGTCATCCGGGACGCGGAGACCCTCGCGGCCGAGATCATGGGCGGCGGCAATCTGACCAAGGTCCAGGTCGAGCGGATTGTCGCGCTGCTGGATCCTCGTCAACCGCTCCCAAAGCTGTCACGGGCCGCGCGTGCCACCTGACCAACGCGGAGTCAGCGGGCTGAGGCTCGTCGAAGCGATGGTGGCCGCCGTGGTCGTTGGCGGTGCGCTGGTGGCGGCGTGGCTGCAGCCGGCCCTGGCTGTGCTGGTCGTGTGGCCGCTCCTCTTCGTCCTCCCGGGCTGGGCGATCGTCGGGTGGGTGCGACCTCGCATCGCCGCCACCGGGCGGCTCGGAATCTCGATCGTGTTATCGGTGGCGCTCAGCGCGCACCTCGTCTACTGGATTGCGCTCGCGACTGGTGGCTACCGGCGCGAGACGATCTTCGCGGTGGCGGCACTGCTGGCCCTCCCGCTCCCGATCGGCGTTCTGCGCGGCGGCGCGCACTCCGCTCTCGAGCAGGCATCCGCCGCCTGGGGCGCGCTTCGCCGCGACTGGTTGGCATTCGCCCTGGCCGCTGGCTGCGCGGCATTCGTGGCAGCCGTCCTGCAATCCGGGCTGTGGCAGGCCACCCCGAACGGGATCGCTGCCGGAGGATCCAACTGGAGCGACCTGGGCGTGCACCTCTCGATCGCCCAGTCCCTGAACGCGGGCAACTTCCCGCCGCAGGTGCCGTATTTCGCGGGCGAGCCACTCATCTACCACTGGTTCGCCGATTTCCACGCCGCCATCGCGGCCCGCGCGGCGGGGATCTTTGCCATCCCCAGCTTCGTGATCTCGTCCGCGATCCTGGCGGGGGCGCTTGCACTGCTCGTCCACGGCCTGGCACGGACTCTTCTCCGCGGCGCCGGCGCGCGACGCGCAGCGCTATTGGCCGCCGTTCTCGTGATATTCGGCGGCGGCTTTGGCTGGGTTCGACTGGTCGGCGACGTTACGGCCGGCTTCGGCGACCCGGTCACCCTCGTCGCCAAGCATTCGTACGACAATTCCTGGTATGACGCCGCCGGCCAGGCGTCGTGGCCCTACTTCCGCATCCCATCCGTGATGGGGACAGGGCTTCTGGTTCACCGCGCCACCACCGCGGGGCTGCCGATGCTCGTCGGTGCGGTCCTCCTGCTGGTGGCCGGTCTGCCCTCGGCCCGGGCACGTGCAGCGGGCTGGCGCGACCGACCGGCCCTCATCTTCCTGGCCGGCCTGCTGGGAGCGCTGCTGGCGCCATTTCATTTCTTCTTCTTCCCGGCATTCCTGGCGCTGGCGCTGGGGTGGGTCGTGGTGGGCGGCCGGCTCTTAGATCGGGCCGCACCGCGCAATGCCGCGATCCTGCTCGCGCCCTACCTCCTGGCCGTGCCATTCGCCATCGCACCGGTCCTGCAGGCCGCGGGGAGCGACGCACTCAAATGGGTCGCCGGCTGGGAATCGGCGCCGATGGCCGACGGGCCATGGGCCGTGCTCTTCTTCTACGCCACCAACCTGGGGATCCCGTTGCTGCTCGCAATGCTCGCGCTCCTCCTCCCCCGAGTCCCGCGGCGCGGCTTCCTGGCGATCTGGCTGGTGACCCTGTTCGTGGTGCCCAACGTGGTGCAGGTGAGCGCAATCGGCTTTGACATGAACAAGTACTTCCAGGCGATGTGGATCGCCGTGGCGTTCCTCGCCGCCTGGCTCATCCGACGCTGGCCGGCATGGGCCATGACCGCGGTCCTGCTGGTGAGCATCCCGTCGCCGCTCCTCGTGTCCGCCTGGACGGCGCTCAACCGCGAGGTGGTGCTCGGCTGGAGCGAGGTCGAGGCCGCGGACTGGATCGCCGCCAATACGCCGGAGCGCTCCGTCTTCGTGACCAACGGCTGGCTCAACTCGCCGACCG
>JBKKBV010000130.1:0-3918 GCA_046713375.1 Candidatus Limnocylindria bacterium | reverse complement strand
CTGATGCCCGCGTTCACGGCGGGGCGCTGGCCCTGGTTGAAGAGGTCCGCCTGCAGGAAGATCTGACCGTCGGTGATGCTGATCACGTTCGTCGGGATGTAGGCCGACACGTCGCCGGCCTGCGTCTCGATGATCGGCAAGGCGGTCAGGGACCCGCCGCCGTTCTTCTTGTTCAATCGTGCGGCGCGCTCGAGCAACCGAGAGTGGGAGTAGAAGATGTCGCCCGGGAAGGCCTCACGGCCGGGAGGGCGCCGCATCAGCAGCGAGACCTGCCGATAGGCCCAGGAGTGCTTGGATAGGTCGTCATACACGCACAGGGCGTCACGACCCGCATCCATGAACTCCTCCCCCATGGTCACGCCGGCATACGGGGCAAGGTACTGCAGCGGGGCGGGATCGCTGGCGCCGGCGAAGACCACGATGGTGTGCTCCATGGCGCCCGATTCCTCGAGCTGCGCGACCACCTGCGCCACCGTCGACTGCTTCTGGCCGATGGCGACGTAGATGCAGATCAGGTTCTGCCCCTTCTGGTTGATGATCGTGTCGATCGCGATGGCGGTCTTCCCGGTCTGGCGGTCGCCGATGATCAGCTCGCGCTGCCCGCGGCCGATCGGGATCATCGAGTCGATGGCCTTGATCCCAGTCTGCACGGGCGTGTCGACCGGCTGGCGCACGATGACGCCGGGCGCAATGCGCTCGATCGGGCGCGTCCGGGTCGTCTCGATCTTGCCCTTGCCGTCGAGCGGCTCGCCGAGGGGGTTGACCACCCGGCCAATCAGTGCATCGCCGACCGGCACCTCGACGATGCGACCGGTCGTCTTGACCTGGTCGCCCTCCTTCAGCGAGGTGTAGTCGCCCAGGATCAGGGCACCGACCGTCTCCTCCTCCAGGTTGAAGGCCATGCCCATGATCCCGTGCGGGAATTCGAGCAGCTCCTGGGCGAGGGCGCCGGAGAGTCCGTAGACCTGCGCGATGCCGTCGCCCACCTCGACGATGGTGCCGACGCCGCTGACGTCGACGTCCTCGTCAAAGCCCTCGATCTCGCTGCGGATGATCGACGTGATCTCGTCGGATCGAATCGCCATTGAGCTCCTTCCTAGCTAGGCGCTGGTCAGCCGGGCCCGCAACCGCTCCAGGCGGCTGCGCACGCTTGCGTCGTAGAGCCGATCCCCGATCCGCACGGCGACGCCGCCGATCAGTTCTGGGTCGACCGATTCATTCATCTCCACCTGTGAGCCGGTGAGGCTGCGCAGGCGTGCCGCGATCTCGGCGCGCTGCCCGTCGTCGAGCGGCAATGCCGTCCGCACCTCGGCCAGCACCGCGCCGCGCTCCCGACGCAGGAGCTCGGTGAAGCGCGCGATCATCGCGTCGATTGCGCCGGGGCGGCCGCGCCGAACCATGAGCAGGACCAGGTTGATCGGCTCCGTCGCGACCCCGCGCCCCATCACGCGACGGAGCACACGCTCCTTCTCTGCGAACGGGATGGCGGGATGCTGGAGCAGCCGGCGCAGCTCGGGATGACGCATCGTCGCCCCAATGGTCGCCATGTCCCGTTCCCAGGCGTCGAGCGTCCCGTCGGCGCGGCCGATCTGGAAGGCCGCCTCCGCATAGCGCCGGGCGGACGTGTCGCGCCTGGCCATCGCTCAGCTGCGCTCCCTGTCAGTTGGCGAGACTTCGGCCAGGAACTCCTCCACCAGCCGTCGCTGGGTGGGCGCGTTCATCTCCGACCTCACCAGCCTGCCGGCGGCCTCAAGCGCCAGGTCGGCGACCTGCGAGCGAAGCTCGGCGACTGCCCGCTGCTTCTCGGCGGTGATCTCCTCCTTCGCCCGCGCCGCCACCTTCTCGGCCTCGGCGCGCGCAGCCGCCACGATCTCGTTCCTCGAGTCCTCCGCGATCTTGGTGGCGCGGGCGATCATGGTCTGCGCCTCCTGGCGCGCCTCGTCCAGGGCGGCCTCACGCTCGGCACGCGCCAGCTCGCGGTCGCGCTTCGCGGCTTCGGCGTCCTCGAGCCCCTTACTGATCCGCTCCCCCCGCTCGTCGAGCAGCGACAGCACCCGCTTGAACAGGAATCGGTTCAGCAGGTACAGGATCAGCAGGAAGTTGATGATCTGGAAGGCGAGCTTGAAGACGTCGACCCCGAAGGCCTCGAAGAATGCCATTTCGCCTCGGTTCCTAGCTGGCGAAGAGGATGATCAGCGACACGACCAGGGCGTAGATCCCGATCGCCTCGGTCAATGCAAGGCCCAGGATGTACGGCACGAAGATCGTCCCCGAGGCCTCCGGGTTGCGACCGATCGCCTCCATCGCCTTGCTGAAGCCGATCCCCAGGCCGATTCCCGGGCCGATGCCGCCGAGGCCCATGGCCAGTCCGGCTGCGAGTGTTGTCAGGTCCACGAGTGGTCTTCCTCCTTGTGGTTGCTTACGCCGCGCCGTGTGCCGGCGCGGA
Source organism: Candidatus Limnocylindria bacterium (assembly GCA_046713375.1). Classification (GTDB taxonomy): domain Bacteria; phylum Chloroflexota; class Limnocylindria; order QHBO01; family QHBO01; genus CF-167. The sequence continues at coordinate 1,472 of JBKKBV010000130.1, read as the reverse complement.
GCCTTGCTCGGGCGTTCCGCCCCAATGATCGTCAGCTGATTCGTGCTGGCGATGCTCCGCGATTGCCAGCGTGATGTAGGTCATGGAGAGGAGCGCGAAGACGAGCGCCTGAACCAGGCCGAAGAGCAGCTCCAGGCCGATGAAGACGCCCGGCACGACGAAAGCCAGCGGCAGGGTGAAGAGGGTCGCCGTTGTGAGGGCCAGCATGGTTGCCAGCAGCACCTCGCCGGCGAAGACATTGCCGAAGAGCCGCATCGAGAGGCTGATCACGCGCGACAGCTCGCTGATCAGGTGGATCGGGGTGAGCAGCGGCGTCATGTAAGCCGGCTCTGCGATCAGCAGCTCCTTGAGGTAGCCGCGCGCGCCGTTGGCCCGGAGCCCGAACATGATGAACGCGACGAACGAGATCAGCGCCAGGCCGAGGGTGAAGTTCAGGTCGGCGGCGCCTGCCCGCACGAACGGGACGAGGATCCGATGCGTCCCCTCGCCTTCCCAGAGGCCGATGGTGCCGACCCCCGGCAGCAGGCTCAGCCAGTTGGCCGTCAACACGAACAGGAAGATGGCCAGGATCAGCGGCGCGAACTGGCGCCAGCGCTTGCCGCCGGTGCCGCGCACGATCCCGGCCAGGAATTCGATCGGCAGCTCGATCACGCTCTGCCCCCGGCTCGGCGCGATCCCCGAACGGCGGGTGAACCAGCGGGCCGCGAGCAGTAGCAGGATCGAGGCGAGGAGCGCCCCGACCATCGAGTTGGTGACGGTCAGCGGCCCGATCGCGAACAGCGTCTCGGCTGCGATGTCGACGTGTACCAGCGCCTATCTCCTCATGCTCTGCCGCGCGACATCCCAGATTGTGTACATCGCGGCTCCGATCCCCAGCACCATCCCGATCAGCGTGAAGATCGGACTGGTGTGCAGCCAGCTGTCCACCAGCAGGCCGCCCCCGACGCCCAGGATGACCGAGATCCCCAACCGCAGGCCCAGGTCGAAGGCCACCGCCCAGTTCGCAGGTGGTGGACGCTCGCCCTTGCCGTGGTCAGGCTCCATTGCTGGTTCCGCCGCCGTAGCCCCGGCGCGCACCAGCGCGGATGAGGAGCCAGATACCGATTGCCGCGATCAGGCTTCCGACCACCAGGCCGATGAGGACCAGCAACGGCCCGGTGCTGAATACCCCATCCAGGATGAGGCCGGTAACCGAGCCTCCCACGATGGGGATCACCATGATCAGGGTCACCAGGCCCAGGATCTTGACGAGCCCGGTCGGGGTCAGCTGTGCCATCTTCAGTTCGACTCAGGCGGTCGGACGGCGCGAGTATAGCGGAGCCCGATCGAGCCGACTTCACCGGCCGCTAGGTGTGATGCTTCAGGACGTTGTTGACAGCCGCCTGGGGCACGAGGCCTCCGATGGCGGTGTGCGGACGTCGCTGATTGTAGAAGTCAAGGTAGCGGGGTAGGGCCGCCAGCCGCTCGGCGTT
>JBKKBV010000129.1:0-4916 GCA_046713375.1 Candidatus Limnocylindria bacterium | reverse complement strand
CTCCTGCCTCTTCGGATGGGCCGGACTTCACGACGGGGCTGGCCCTGGGGCTGCGGCTGCTGGGCATTGCACTCTCCGGGGTCATCGCACTGGCCACCACCGACCCAACCGACCTGGCCGATTCGCTGCAGCAGCAGGCCCGGCTCTCACCTCGCCTGGCCGTGGGCGCCCTTGCCGCGGTGCGCATGCTGCCGATCCTGGCGGTCGAATGGCAGCTGCTGGGCATGGCGCGCCGGGCGCGCGGCGTGAGCGCCGGATGGTCGCCGATCGCCGCCGCGCGACTCGCCTTCGGCAAGCTGCTGGCGCTGCTGGTCGGAGCGGTGCGACGCGCGACGCGCCTGGCCCTGGCGATGGAGGCACGCGGCTTTGGAGCGTCACCCTGCCGCACAATCGCCCGACCGCAGCGGGTAAGGGCCGCCGACTGGGTCCTTCTCGTCGCCGCGGTCACGCTCGGCGCCGTGGCGCTCGGGGTCGGCTCCGCGCTCCCGGTCTGAGGCGCGTGTACCCTCGTGGCATGCCCCGCTCCGAGGAGCTCCGTGTCCAGGCCGGCGATGCCACCCTGGCGGCGACCCTGCTGCTGCCCGACGGCCCGGCGCCCGACGGTGGGACTGGCCGCTACCCGAATGTCCTGCTCCTCCCTTCCTGGCTGCCGCGTGACCGCGACGGCGCCTACGACCGGATGGGGCATCCCGGCTGGTTCGCGGCGGTCCGGCTGGGATTTCAGCCCGGCCTGCTGGCCCGCCTTGCCGAGGCGCTTGTTCTACGCGGAGTCGCTTCCCTGCGGGCAGACCCACGCGGATGCGGAGCGTCGGAGGGCAGCTGGGAAAGGGTCACCCTGTTCGCCAAGATCGACGATGCGCGAGACCAGCTCGCTGCCATGCGGGGCCGCTCCGAGCTCGATCTGCGCCGATCCGGGATCGTGGGTCACGGCGAGGGTGCGGGCATTGCGCTGGCGGTCACGATCGGTGATCCCGCGGTCTCGGCGCTGACGCTGATTGGGGCGTCGGCTCGGTCGTGGCGCGAAACGCTGCGGCGTGCCGCGGCGACACGGGGCCGCGGAAGCACGGACCACGAGCACCCGATCGTCGTCGCCATCGACCGCTGGAGCGAGGAGCTGATCGAGCACGCCGAACGGCGCGAGGCGAACCTCACGATCCCGCTTCACGGAGCCGGGGCCGTGACGCTGGCGCTGGCAGCGTACGAGCAGGCGATCCATACGCCGCCGCTGGCGCTGGCGACCATGCTGCATCGCTCCGTCGCGCTGGTTCATGGCGGGGCCGACAGCTGGTCCGACCCGGACGAATCGGCGCTCCTGGCGGCTGCCCTCACGGACGCCGGCAACGAGCCGGGGAGCCGGCTCGTTGCGGGAGCCGGCCACGATCTGGCCGAGGCGAGTGACGAGCTCATCGGCGAGATCGCGGCAGACCTGGCCGACCGTCTCCTTCCGCGCGACCTGCCCCCGGTCCTGCAGGCGATCGAGGAGATGAGGTGAGGTACGATTCGACCATGACCCAGCCCAAGGTTGGAGACCCCGTGCCGCCCTTCGAGATGCAGGCTGACGACGGCTCGACTGTCTCGAACGAGAGCCTTGCGGGACACCGCTACGTCATCTACTTCTACCCCGCGGATAACACGCCCGGCTGCACGAAGCAGGCATGCGGCCTGCGCGACAACTTCGGACGGGTGACTGCCACCGGGGTCGAGGTCTTCGGCGTCTCGCCCGACTCGGTAAAGAGCCACGTCAAGTTCCGCGACAAGTACGACCTGCCCTTCCGGCTCCTCTCCGACGATGGGCACGCGGTGGCCGATGCGTTCGGTACCTGGGTCGAGAAGAAGTTCGCCGGCAAGACCTACATGGGCATCGAGCGCACCTCGTTCATCGTCGGACCGGACGGGCGGATCGAGCATGTCCTGCCACGCGTCAAGGCGGGCGAGCACGTGGACCTGCTGCTGGATCGGCTGGCGGCATGATCTGGACGGGGATCGCCGTGACGCTGGTCGCATGGTTCATCGGGCTCCTGCTGCGGCTCGGGCCGCTGGTCAACCTGCTGCTGGTGGTGGCGGCGGTGCTGCTGGTGGTCCAGGTCATCAACGAGCGTCAGCAAGAACCGTGAGCCCCGCCTGGCAACACCTGGCCTGGCGCTCCCTGCCGGTCGTCCTCGTCCTCGCCTGGTTCCTGCTCCTGATCGGCGGCTTCAGCCTCGGTGGTCTGCTGCACCTCTTCCTGCTGGCGGGGATCGCCGTCTTCGGGTACCAGGTGCTGGGGGGCCGCTCGACCTAGGAAGCCGGGCGCGGCTGTCCGAACGCGACGGCCTAGGTGTCACGAAGGGGGCTAGGCTTGGCGATCATGCGGATCCTGCATTTCGCCGACCTGCACCTCGACGCGCCGTTCGCCTGGGCGCGTCCGGAGATTGCACGGCTGCGGCGACGGAACCGCCGCGAGACCCTGACCCGCATCCTGGAGCTGGCCGACGAGGAGCAGGTCGATGCCATCCTCTGCGGCGGCGACCTGTTCGAGCACGATCGCTTCACCCCTGACACGGTCGCGTTCCTGCGCGAGAGCTTCGGCCGCACGAATCTCCCGATCTACCTTGCCCCGGGCAACCACGACTGGTACTCCTTGCGCAGCCCCTACGCACTGGTCGACTGGAGCGCGAACGTCCACCTGTTCACGGAGGCGCGGCTGATCCCGGTGGAGCTCGCTGATGGCGTGACCCTGTGGGGCGCTGCACATCAGGCGCCGGCCGGCACCGGTTCCTTCTTCGCCGACTTCCGCACCGATCGCGGCGGCGTGCACCTCGCACTGGCCCACGCCTCGGAGCGCAGCGCCCTGCCCTTCCAGGAATCGGGAAAGGAGCCGCACGCGCCCTTTGACGCCGCCGAGCTCGAGGCGGCCGGCATCGCCCACGCGTTCCTGGGCCACTACCATGTCGCCCGCGATCGCGATCGTCACACCTATCCGGGCAACCCCGATCCGCTCGAGTTCGGCGAATCGGACGGGCGCGGTGTCGTGCTGGCGACCATCGCGAACGACGGCAGCGTCACCCGGGAGCGCCGCTCGGTCGAGGTCAGCCAGGTGCACGACCTCCAGATCGCTCTCGACGGCTGCCACCACCTCGATGACGTCCGGCAGCGGATCGCGATGGCGATTGCCCCGCTCGCCGGATCGGTGCGCGTGACGCTGAGCGGCGAGGTGCCAGCCGAGCTGCCGGTCGATCCGCGAGCGCTGACCGAGCTCGGTGAGCACCTCGACGGCTTCGTGGTGCGAACCGCTGCCCTCCAGCCCTCCTATGACCTCGAGGCGATTCACGCGGAGGCCACCGTGCGCGGCCAGTTTGCGCGCGATACGCTTGCGATCACCGATGACGAGCGTCGCCGCAAGGTGCTGATCACCGGCCTGCGCGCCCTCGAAGGCCGCGCGGATCTCGAGGTGGCCTGAGCGTGTGGATCGAGCGGGTCATCGCCCGCGCCTTCGGCCCTCTCACCGACGAGACCCTCGAGCTTGGCGAGGGGATGACGGTGATCGGCGGCCCGAACGAGGCCGGCAAGACGAGCTGGCATGCCGCGACGCGGCTGGCGTTGACCGGAGTTCGCCGGGGTCCCGGCCGCACGAAGGAGACGGCGGCCGTCATCGAGCGCCACCGGCCCTGGGATTCACCGGAACGCTGGGAGGTCGAGGCTCGCCTGCACCTTGCCGACGGGCGCACCGTCGACATCAACCAGGACCTCGCCGGACGGATCCAGTCCCGCGCGCGCGATGTGGTGCTGGGCGACAACCTCTCGATGGAGATCATCAACGAGGGGACGCCCGACGCGACCCGCTGGCTCGGTCTCGACCGCGAGTCGTTCGCATCGGTCGCCGCGGTCAGTCAGGCCCAGATAATGGCCGTCGCCGACAGCGCACCTTCCCTGCAGGATCATATGCAGCGCGCCGCCGCCACCCATGGAACCGATGCGACCGCGGCGGAGGCGATCGAGCGGCTCAGGGCCTTCCGCCGCGAGGCCGTCGGTGCAGTGCGTGTCGGGGCCACCGGGCCGATGTGGGGTGCCATGCGCGAACAGGAGGCAGCCGACTCGGCACTGGCTGAGGCCCGCCGCATCCATGCCGACTACCTCGACCGGGAGGCGAGGCTCGAGGACGCTTCGCATGCCCACCTCGCCGCGCGTCGTCGGCTGGCTGCCGCCGAAGCGGCATTGGCCCGGCGCGAAGCCGATGACCTCGCGGCGCGGGCGGCCCGCGCGACCGTGCTGGCGGCAGCACACCCTGCGCCGCCAGCGGCGTTGGCGAGCCGCGACGAGCTGGCCGACCAGGTGGCGGCTGCGCTCGAGGCATGGCGTCGCCGTCCGACGCCGGTCGCGCTCAGCGGACCGTCCGCCGCGGAGCTTCAGGCCCGGCTCGCCGCACTGCCGACCGTCCCCCAGGGAGATCGTCGGCCGGACCGATCTGTCCTCGACGCCAACCGGGCGCTCGACCTCGCCGAGGAGGCGCTCCGTCTCCACCTCGAACGGCCGCCGATCGCGGCACCCACCTTCGGGACCTCGACGGCCGGCACCTCGGCATGGCCAGCGATCCTCGCAGCGGCCGGCGTCGGTGCCGCGGGGCTGGTCTTCATCACTTTCGGCCAGGCGCTTCCCGGTGTCGCGTTGGCCGCGGTTGCCCTCGTCGTCGCGACCTGGGCCTGGTCGAACCGCCGCAACGCGGCAGGCGCCGGAAAGCCGGGCCTCGGCGCTGACTGGGAGGCGGGATCGGCGCGCCTGGGCGTGGCGATCCGCACGGCCGAGGACCAGTTGCGCGCGGCCCTTGCATCCCGCGGAGCGTTTCTGGGGGAGGACCTGCGCGCTGCCACCGTGGCTTACGAGACTGCCTGCGCCGAGCGTGACGATCTCGCTCGGGCGTCCGCGGGGTCGGAGGGCCT
>JBKKBV010000128.1:0-3226 GCA_046713375.1 Candidatus Limnocylindria bacterium | reverse complement strand
CAGGCGCAGTCGCTCGAGGTGACGCCGTCGCACCTCCTCGCCGTGGGCCCGCAGCATGGCGATGCCGTCGCCGCTGCCACGCACCTCGAGCCAAGCCGCAAAGGCGCGCGCCTCGGCCTGTGCCTCGATCCGCAGACGACGTTCCACCTCGGGCGATAGCCGCCGGGCCTCGTCCGCAACGCCCAGCCGGTCGAGATCGAGCAGGCGGTCCCCGAGTCGGGCAGCCGCCTCCGGGGCCACGCTGGTCGGCGATGAGAGATCCACCACCAGGGGGGCGCGACCATCCAGGTGACGGCCCTCGAGGCGCGCCACGCCGCCGCGCACCGCGATCGCCACGATGTCGTGCAGCAGCGGACCCGCCAGGGCGTCCGCGATGCGTGCCGCTGCATGGCGTTCGACGTGGGCCAGTGTGGCGATGACGCGATCGGCGCGCTCTGCGCTTCGGGAGGCCACCGTGACCCACGCGCCGTCAGCGGCGAAATGCGCCGCAAGGGAACGTGCCATCTCGCCGGTGCCGACCACAAGCGCACGGAGTGGGCGCCCCGGCGGCAGCGCGATTCGTTCCTCGACCCAGCGCGCGGCGCGGTCCGCCAGCGAGCGGTCGCCGATCGGTTGAGCGAAGGATTGCACGTGCCTTCCGAAGCGGATGGCTCGGCGCAACAGCTCATTCATGACCGGCCCGGTCTGGCCGCGCTCGAGTGCGGACGCGTACGCGTCCCGCACCTGGCCCAGCACCTGCTCCTCGGCAATGACTGCCGAGTCGAGCCCTCCCGCCACAAGCATCACCCGCTCGGCAGCGGCCAAGCCAGCGTACTGCCGCATCGCATGCGGGAGATCGGCCATCTCCGCCTCAGCCCCGACGAGAGCGATCAGCTCCACCCGGTGGCAAGTGTGGAGGAGCACCTGCTCAACGGACCCGTCGCTGCGGTCCTCGAGGACGGCCGCCAGCAGTTCCCGCGCTTCGGTGTCGGCGTCGCGGACCGTGGCGCTGGCAACGACCAGGCGGTCAAGCTGTGTGCCACGCCGTGCGGGCCCTTCGCCCGGGCCGGGAATGACAGGAGGCAACGAGGGTATCCTCATTGTCCGGCGGATTGGGGAGGAGACGGCGCAACGCTAGGTGTGCTGGTGCCTGGCGTCAAACAGAAACATAGGTTTTCCTATGTTTCTGACGAATCCGGGGCCTTCGACGGCGACTATCGGGCAGCGCCGTTCCCCGCTCAGCCGTCCTACTGCAGGATCGACGCCTCCCCACACCCGATCAGCTCAAAGACTGCCGCGCCGGTTACCGGGGTGAGGCCGTCGCAGATACGACGCTCCCAGGCGCCTGAGCCGTTCCGATCGCGGGTCGCATCGACGAAGACCTCGACCGATCGATCCGGAAGCACGCGCAGGAGCTCGGTCACCGGGTCGCCCTGAGCTGTGTCGTAGTCCCATCGCAGCTCCGCAGTCGTGCCGCGCTGGAAAGCGTCCAGCAGGCACTGACGTGCGGCGGCCTCCGCCGGCCCGGGGCCGTCCGGAGGCGTGGCCTCCTCGCCACAGGACGACAGCGGCTCCCGATCCGCCACCTGCGAGGGGACCGATGGGGTGGGCTCGGCGACACTCGGCTGTTGCGAAGACCAGACCATGGCTTGGCCGACGGCGGCAGGGAGAAGGACGGTGGCCAGCACCAGCGCCGCCACGCTAGCCCGCCCGCGACCATGGGTCGCGAGCACCCCGGTGCTCGCGGCTGCCACACCACCCACGGCCGCCAAGAGCAGCGCCGGCCCGATCTTCTGGTGGCTCGCGCCCTCGAGGGCACCAATCCAGAAGAACCACTCCCCTGCCGCCCCCAATCCGATCAGGATGATGCCGATCGCAATGCCGAGTCCGCGCCCCCACGGTCGGCCCGAACGATCCGCAATAAACGCAACCGCCGTCGCCACCACGATGACGACCGCGACCGCCAGGACCTGCACGTTCACAGCACCCGGCTGGACGCTCGACGTGCCGAAGATGGCGCCGACCACCAGCGCATCCAGGCCGAGCAGGGCCCACCCAATGCTGGGACCCGGCCTGCGCTCAGGTCGATCTGTCACGCGGGCGATGATAGGGTGCGGCGCCACAGGCGCGCCGCGAGCCACAGCAACCACATGAAGAACAACCCAAGGGGGGCGACCACGAGGTCGATCGGTCCATCGATCTCCATCAGGGTTCGACCAGTCAGTCCGGTTCGGGCGCTGGCCGCCAACCCAACATGATCCTCGAGGGCGCTGCTCGGATCGCCATCGCCCGCATCCCTGGGCAAGGTCAGCACCATCATCGCCGCCCCGCGCTTGCCGGAGCCGATGGTCGGCCAGGTCGCAGCTAGGGCGCGATCACGCTCAACCGGCCCTTGACGCCAAGGCTCTCGTGCCCGGGAAGCGAGCAGAACGTGACGTAGTCGCCCGGCGCGAGCTGCGCGCTGATCGTCTGAGACTCTCCAACCGAGAGGTCCCGGGTGGTCAGCAGCACCATGCCTTCGGCGTTGCGGACCGCCACGTTGTGCGGCGTAGGGCCGTCATTGGTGACCATAAACGTGACTGTCGGCCCGGTAAGGCTGAGATCGGGCTTATCGAGCATGAAATCGGCCACGTGAATCACCACCGGTTCCACGGCTTCGGTGCTTGGTTCGCCGGCGACCGACTCGCCGGCTGGGGAGCTGCACGCGCCCAGCAAGGCCCCAAACGCGAGCAGGAAGACCGAAAGGACCCGAATCTGGGCCATGAAATGCCACCTCGTGCTATGAAAAGGAGGAGGAGCGGCCCGGATCGACCCGGACCGCTCCCCGGATGGGCGAGCTAGAACTTGTCGGGGACCTTCGCCACGATGGCGACGGCCAGCGGGTCGCCGATCATGCGCATGTGCTGCGCTGCCTGGCGGTCCGCCGTGGCGGCGCCCGCCACGTCGTCGGCTCCCTGCGCGTCGACGATCGCCTTGGTGGTGAGCACGTGCTCGGTGACGAGCTGCTCCAGGACGTCCTGCGGCAGATCGGTGGCACCGGCCAGGAACTCCGCGAACTGCGGGACGTAGACGGTGGTCAGGTTCTTGACGGCCAGGTCCATGGCCGCCTGGTCCTTGGTCGCCACGCCGTTGGTGTAGTCGACGAAGAACCCGTTGTGGGCGCTCCAGATCAGATTCCATTCGTCCTCGGCGGCCTGGTCGTAGATGCTGCCGATGGCGGCACCCAGATCGGTGCCATTCGTGTTCA
>JBKKBV010000127.1:0-7050 GCA_046713375.1 Candidatus Limnocylindria bacterium | reverse complement strand
AGCCCACCCGGCTGGCCGCTGCCCGCCGTGCCGCCACGAAGTCCCGTCCGAAGAGGGCAAAGGCTGCCGCGCCCAGCGAGACGACCGTGCCGATCGCCAGCTTGACGCTGTCGGCGCTGAGCAGCTGACCGCGGGGGCCCTGCGGCGGATCGGGGAACTTGAAGGCGTAGTTCCAGGGGGCAAGCGCGCGGGCCGCATTGATGTACCAGTCCGGCATGGCCAGCGCCGACCCGAGCGGGAAGATCAGCAGTCCGGCGATCACCGCGAGCACGAGGAAGGCAATCGCCAGGGACCGATAGGCCCACGACCGTAGCCCCTCGTCCACCACGTACGCCACCGCGATCATGGCGATCAGGACCGCGGTGAAGTAGTGGTAATGGAAGGTCGCCCGCTCGATCCGGGTCCAGGGCAGGTACTGGAAGACGAACGCGGCGACGAGGAGGGTGAGGGCGAGCGATCTGCGACGCCAGGCCTGCACCGCGCACCACCCGATGGCCGGGATGCCGGCCCAGAACAGGATCGGGTTGCCGCCGTTGTAGATGACCGCCATCAGCCGGTCGTCATAGGAGTGGCTGTAGAACCAGACCGGCTTCAGGTCGAGTGGCCAGCTCCACCACGGCGACGCCGCAGGATGCCCGGCCTGCAGGCCAAAGTGATAGCCGAACATCTGTGACTGCATCTCATCGAGCGACCAGCCATAGCCCGGCCCCAGGCCCTCAAGTGAGATGCCGTGCCCCAGCTGGAGGTACGGGATGTAGGCGACGAAGTAGATCAGCAGTGGCACCACCAGCAGGCAGGCGCCGACCCACGGCCACGCGAAGCCGGCCATCTCGCCGGGGACGAACCAGCGCCGGTCGCTGGCAGGGTCTCGGAACGAGCGCCACGCGCGGGCAAGGAGCAGGAGGGCCGCCACCGCCAGCATGATCCAGGCGGGCCAGGCGGCCTGCGCCCCGCGCGCCAGGAAGGCGAAGATGAACTCGACCGCGCTCCGCGGTTCGCGGCCCTCGACGGTGGAATACGCGATCGCGAAGGCCAGGCCGACTCCCCCTCCCACCACCCCGATCGGCGGCAGCGCCAGGATGTCCATCGGCGAGAGCTGGATCGGCCGCCTCCAGACCAGCACCAGGGCCAGGACAAGCGCCAGGACGCACACCACCAGGAACGGCCATGGGGCGCCAAAGCCCGCGACGACCGTGATGAAGGCGATCCCCGCCACCAGGAAGAATCGGCCGAACTGCGATCGGGCCAGCACCAGCACCACCAGCCCGATCAGGGCGTACCAGCCCACCCATTTGCTCGCCGAGGCCAGCCCGATCAGGACGCCGACCAGCGGCAGCGCCCACCAGGCGCTGCGCGCCCATCGGCCTGACCAGATCTGCCAGAAGAGCGCATAGCCGGCCACGATGAAGGTAGCCACGAAGATGTCGTTCATCGAGATCCGGCTCATGACGTAGCTCATCCCGTCGAAGGCCACGAAGAGGGCCGCCAGCACCGCGATGCGCCGCCGCGGGAAGAGCGTCGCGGCGAACAGGTAGATGATTCCGACGAGGACGGCTCCGAACACGATCCCGGCCAGGCGCCAGGCGAACGCGTTGCTGCCTGCGTCGATCGACACGAGCCGGCTTGGGCCGCCAGCTCCCTCGTCAGTCGAGACGAGGAGCAATGCGTGGTCGTCGCCCTGGGCCTCGTCTGAGATGTCGAAGGCCATGGCCAGCGCCTCGCCCGGCAGGGCCGTCGTGTCGTAGGCCGCGAAGCCGGCGCTCTGCGTGCCGCCGTTGCCGAGCGGCGAGACGGCCCACACGACCGGCTCAGCCGTCCGCTCACGCACGCCCGCGACGTAGACGACGTTGGCCACCCGCTGCCAGCCGATCGCGACCGCCGGACCGGGCAGCGGGACCGTGTCGATCAGCTTCGCGCTCTCGTCGAAGACGCTGAGCCCGCCAAGGACCGGCCCGTGCTCCTCGTCAGCCGGCAGCGCGCCGAGGGGGACCCAGATCTGGAGGTTCTTTCCGCTCCCCTGCACCAGCAGCGGGCCAACGGGGGTCGACGGAAGCGTGATCCTGCCGTCCGTGCCGACACCGGTCTCGGGGCTCAGCGTTGCCCCGTCGAGGACGATCAGTCCGGAGCCCGCCTGGTCGACCGCCACCACGCGCGGGTCGGAGACGTCGCCCGATCCACCCGGCACGTAGCCGACTCCGGTCGCCACGAGGTCGGAGCTGGCCAGCTCGACGCCCGTCTCCCGCTCGACCTCGACGATCCCGTTTGGGCCGAGGAAGAGGATCACGGTCTGTCCGTTCGGGACCACGATCTGCGTCACTGCCGCAAGGCCGGTATCGATCTGGGCGATCCCGGGCGGTGGCCCGCGCTCGCCGGGCTGGCCCAGGAAGGCGGCCATGTCGTAGGCGGATACCGAGCCGCCCGATGCCAGCCCCACCAGCAGCCGGTCGCCATCCTCGTCGTATGCCAGGCTCGAAACCGGGCCCTGCGCGCTCCAGGACGAGACCTCCTCGCCCGTCAGCACCTCCCGTGCCGTGATCACCTCGTCGCCAGCCGAGGTGAAGACGATCGACTTGGGTCGGGTGTGCGCCGTCCGCTGGGGAGCGACGGCTATGGCCGTGGCGGGGGCGTCGAGATCGGTTCCGCCGACGACCTTGTTCGGGTCCGCAACGACGATACCGGCGGCGATCAGGTACTTGGCCAACGGCGGATGCGTCCACTCGTAGGTGTCGCGGGTCCAGCCCTCCTGCCAGTCGGCCAGCCACTCCGTCGCGGTGCGCGCGTGATAGACCTCGTCGAAGTGCGTGTGGCGCGGGATCTCCAGGCGCCAGAGCCGGAAGAAGAATGCGAGCAGGACCAGCGTCGCCAGCAGGAGCAGGTCGAGCCGGTCCAGGCGTCGCGGAGGCTCTTCGACGTAGGTCGGATCGCGGTGCAGCCAGGCCGGGACGCGCCACCGCCAGCGCCTCGTTACACCCGCGGACGCGCCCTTCGGCGTTGCGGGCGCTGCCGCGGGCGTCGAGGCGGGTGACGCCAACTCGGTCCGCGCGGATGACACCCCTCCCTCCCTGACACCCAGCGCCATCTCCGCCGCCCGCACGAGCAGCCAGGCCAGCGCGAGAACGATCATCAGCGATAGGAGGTAGATGCCGGTGTCGTTGAAGACGAACGTCGCCAGGACCGGGTCGCGCGGCATCGGCAGCCTGAAGAGACCCGGGTTCATGGGGAATGTGCCGCCGGCCCACGAGAAGTCGACGGTGTACAGCCAGTACACGTTTGCGAAGAACGACAGCGTCAGGACGGCGTAGAGCGACGCCCACTTCCAGGATCGGGCCACCAGCGGCGCCGCCAGCGCGAGCGCGGGGAAGAGATAGCGCTCGTGCACGCGGGTCGGCAGCGCGAAGAAGGCGACCGCCAGGACCAGCGCGCCCACCAGCAGGCCGGCGGGGTCGTCGCGACGAGCGACGGTCCACAGCGCGACCAGTGCCGCGAGGCCGAAGAGGCCCGCTCCCACGAGCTGCCAGGTGATCTGCGTCGAGCCCAGCACGAAGGCGATGCCCGATCCATCGGCGCAGGTGGGCGGAAGGGCGTCGCAACCCCAGCGGTATGCGTCGCCAAGGCCGGTCCATGGGTTCCGCCACAGGTTGAAGGCGTTGATCGTCAGGCCCTTGTAGGTGTTGCTCGCCGCGATGAAGCGGTCCACCAGGCTGAGGTTCGGATCGGCGGGTGCCCAGATGGCGAGTCGGAAGGGGAGGATGACGAGCACCAGCGTGCCGAGGCCGGTGGCGAGCGAGGTGAGAATCCGGATCGAGTCCGGCCGGCCGGCATGATCCGGATCCGACGAGCGGCCAAAGAGGTGGCGCTTGAGGCCGACCACGGCCACCAGCGGGATCAGGAAGCCGAACTGGAACTTGACCAGCATGGCGAGCACGGCGCCCGCGGCGGCGGCCTCGGTCCAGCCGCGAGACAGCATGTAGAGGGTCGCAAGCAGCAGCAGCGTCCCGACCGAGTCGACCTGGCCCCACACCGCCGAGTCGAAGATGGTTCCGGGGTTGAAGAGGTAGATGACGACCGCCACCAGGCCAAGCCGCTCGCCGCTCCACGACCCCAGCCACCCGTCTCCGTAGCGGCGTGCGTAGACGAAGAGGAGCCAGGCGACCCCCGCGTCGCCGAGGATCCCCGGCACCTTGACCAGGCCGGGCGTGATCGAGAGGCCGAAGACTGGCCGCAGCAGCTCGCCGATGCCCCCGAGTAGCCACAGCACGTACATGTAGCCGGGCGGGTAGTCCGCCAGGTAGCCGGGCTGATAGAACTGGCCGGGCCCCTGGGCAGCCATGCGGGCGGCCCAGATGGCGAAGTCGCCGACATCCACCCGGAAGCCCGAGAAGGGCAGGTACGGCCCTGCGATGACGACGCGCAGCAGCACGCCGAGGACGATGAGGAGAACGACCAAGGTCGTGGGATCGAGCGGCAGGCCGCGTTCGATTGGCCTCGCGCCCCGCTCCCTGACGGAGTCGCGGGTCATCGGTGACGGCACCTCGCTATCGGCGCCTGGGTGTCTCGTACGCCAACGTGGGCCGGAGTATACATCCGGGTTTGGGACGCCCCCGAACCCCGGGCGGTTGCGCTAGGGTACCGACCGTGACCGATGCCGAGCCCTCCTCCCGTCCGCGCCTGACCTTCTTCTTCCCCGCCTACAACGAGGCGGAGAACATCGCGCGGACCATCGAGCTGGCGATCTCCCAGATCGGTCCGTTGGTCCCTTCGATCGAGGTCCTGACGATCGACGATGGCTCGACTGACCAGACGCCGGCGCTGGCCGATGCGCTGGCCGCGGCCGACCCGAGGGTGCGGGTCCACCACCAGCCGAACCGCGGCTACGGCGGGGCCATCAAGGCGGGCTTCGAGCAGGCGCGTGGCGAGCTGATCTGCTTCTCGGACGGCGACCTCCAGTTCGACCTGCGCGAGATGAGCCGGCTGCTGGACCGACTCACGGACGAGCGGAAGCCTGTCGACGCAGTCATCGGCTTCCGGATCAAGCGTCGCGACCCATTCCACCGCATCTTCATCGCCAAGACCTACAACGCCATCGTGTCCGTCGCCTTCGGCCTGCGGGTGCGCGACATCGATTGCGCCATGAAGCTCTTCCGGCGTGAGGTCTTCGACGGCCTGCGCCTGGATGCCGATGGGCCGTTCCTGTCGGCCGAGCTGCTCATCAAGCTGCGTGCCCGGGGGGTTCGGATGGCCCAGGTGGGTGTCAACCATTTTCCGCGCACCGCGGGCACCAACACCGGTGCCAGCTTCAAGAAGATCCTGCGCACCTTCCGGGATCTGGCCAGGCCGCGCTGGGACCTGTGGACCAAGCGCGCCGAGGTTCTCGGCCGACGCGGCTGAGGCCGCGGCGGCCCCCGCACGCGAAGCTGAGACCGTCAGGCCCCCTGCTCCTCAGTCGGCGGACCCTTCTCCCCACCCTCCAGGTCGACGTCCAGCGAGTTGACGAACTCGCGGAAGATGGCGAGGCTCTCATCGTGCACGTCGCCCGGTTCGGCGCGGTCCGGCTCCACCCCTGCCTCGTCGAGGACCCGCTCGTCGACGTAGATGGTGGACCCGGTGCGCACCGCCACCGCGATGGCGTCACTGGTGCGGGAGTCGATCTCGGCCTCCCCGCCGTCGGCGGTCTCGAGGTACAGCCGCGCGTGGAATGTGCCGTCCGTCACGTGGGTGACGACGACACGGCTGATGCTCGAGTTCAGGGCGGCCACGATGCTGACCAGCAGGTCGTGGGTCAGCGGGCGCTCCGCGTTGAGGCCCTGGAGGCGCATGGCGATGGCGTTGGCCTCTGAGGGGCCGATCCAGATCGGCAGATACCGCTCCCGGTCGGACTCCTTCAGGATCACGACGTGCTGGCTCGAGAGCATGTGCACGCGCACGCTTTCAACGACCATCTCGATCAGGCTCACCGGCCGATTCTAGATGAGGCTACTCGAGGACGACTCGGACCACCCGTGTCGGCGTCAGCAGGTAGGCGACCGGCGGACCGTCGGCGACGGAGGCCACGCTGAAGGCCCGCACCTCATCCAGCAGGGTGGCCTCCGGGCCGCTGCCGGGCGCGAGCCATTGGCGCAGGAAGGACCCGTCGGCACGCTGATAGGAGAGGATCCGCGCATTCGCCGCGTCGTAGACGTAGAAGGTCTCGCGCTCGCCGATCGTCGCCCCGTCGAGAAGGCGGTAGTCGAGCGTGGGTCTGAGAGAGCCGTCAGGCGGCGCGTCGAGTGAGTAGTCCTCCTGCGCCAGCGGCGTACCGAAGTTGACGCGCGTGACTGTGCGGGCCTGGAGCAGCCACAGGTTGGCATCGGCGAGGATGTCGCGCGCCCGGGCGACGGGCAGATCCGGGCGCTCGGCGAGGTACGACTCGGGTGGGCCGGGGTAGCGAACCGGGATCACGTCGCCGGGGGTCCACTTGAGCACGTCGCCTTCGGCCTCTTCGACGAGGTACAGGTTGAAGATCTCCAGTGGTGGCCGATGCTGAAGCGCGGTCAGCAGCCGGCTCTCTGTTGAGACGGCGCCGAGGCCTGGGAGCCCGAGCGAGTGCGCGACCTGCTCGACGAGGTCGAAGCGCCACGCCTGACGGGCGCGATCCAGCAGCACCACGTCGGTTGCCGCGGTGGCAATCATCCATGGGGCCCCGGCCGTCACGCCGTCGAGGTCCTGGCCGGCCCGATACACCACGTCCGCTCCCCCGCTCGCGGGATCCACCCGGATCACCCGCCCGCGACCCACCTCGGTGATCCACAGCGAGCCGTCGCTGGCCATCGCCATGTCGACCGGATCGGTGGCTGTGAACGCGGCCGCAAGGTCGGCCACGGTGGCGCTGTCGACGAGGCGCCCCACGGCGAAGTTCGTGTCCAGGCCACGCTCGACGGGGCCCCGCAGGGGTTCGAGCGACGGAGGGGCGACGCCTGCCTCCGAGGCTGTCGTGATGGCGGCAAGCGAGTCCATCAGGAGCGCGGCCGCGCGTGTCGGGTCGCGGTCGATCAGATCGCGTCCGTCGACCCT
>JBKKBV010000126.1:0-3745 GCA_046713375.1 Candidatus Limnocylindria bacterium | reverse complement strand
GTGCAAGGGCACGGGATATGCCTCCCTGCATGTAGGACGTCCGGGAGGGACAATGCAAGTTCGTTCATTCATCGCCGCGGGCGGATTGGGCGAGGGCCTCGTGGTCGGGATGACGGCCGGGGCCGCGATCGGGTCGCTGCTGTACTGCGCCGTCTTCGTGGCTGTGAGCCTGGTGACGAGCCGCGCGCTGGTCTTCGGCCTCGCCTACGTGCTCATCTGGGAGGGACTGCTGGCAGGCCTCTTCGCCGGGACGCGGACCTTCAGCATCCGCCAGGTGACCCTGTCCTTCGCCGAAAGCATCGGCGGCATCCCGGCCGACATCTTCGACGCGCCGGTCAGCCTGACAACGGCCGTGGTGGTCTCCATCGCGCTCCTCGTCATCGCGACGGTGATCGCGATCCGCCGGCTGAGCGCCTACGAGATCTCCGGCGAGCCGGCCTAGGCCGCGACGACCCGGTTTCGTCCTGCGCGCTTGGCCATGAACAGGGCCACGTCCGCGGTCCGGAGCAGCTGCTCGCGGGTCGGCTCCGACTCGTCGAGCTCGGCACAGCCAGCCGAGACCGTGACGGACAGCCGGGTGCCATCGTCGCCCTTGACGGGCGTGTCGGCCAGCGCCGCCAGGATCTCCTCCGCGATCGCCACGGCCGCCTCGCGGGTCGCGCCATCGAGGATGGCCACGAACTCCTCCCCGCCAAAGCGTGCGACCAGGTCGGCCTCCCGGAACCGCCGGCGCAGGAGACCGGCGAAAGTCCGCAGCACCTCGTCGCCCACCTGGTGGCCGTGCTGCTTGTTGAAGTCGCCGAAGTGGTCGAGGTCGAACATGATCGCCGCCACCGGACGGCGCTCCGCCTGCAGCGAACGCCGCCAGGACGCGACGACGCGCGTCAGGGCCTCGTCGAAGTAGCGCCGGTTGTACAGGCCGGTCAGCGGATCGTGGGTTGCGAGCTGCTCGACCTCGGCGTGCAGGAAGGCGTTCGAGATCGCCAGGCCGGCGTGCCCGGCCAGCAGCTCCATCGCCTCGTGCTCGATCGGGCGGAACAGATCCGATCGATCGCGGCGCAGGATCGAGATGGCCCCCACCACCACGCCATCGCGCAGCAGCGGCACCCCGGCGCCCAGCAGTGTCATTGGCTCCGAAGAGTCTCGGTAGGCAGCCGGGAAGCGGTCCCGATCAAAGTTTTCGTCGACCACCACCGTCCGATCGCGTATGGCGCGTCCCGCCAGTCCCTCGCCGGGCTTGATCTCGCGGCCGAGGATCGACGGGTCGGCGTCGGTCACCGCGCGCAGGAGGTAGCGCCCGGTCTCGCGCTCCAGGACGGTGAGGGTCACGATGTCGGCGGGGACCACCTTGCGGACTGCGTCGACCATGGCGGCACCGAGGCGGGCCATGTCAAGCTCGCCATTCACGGCGTTGGTGAAGTCGCTCAGGCTGCGCAAGACCGCTGCCCGCTCGGCGAGTGTCTGACGGTCCCGCCCGAGCGCGACCTCCGTGGCCACCCGCCCTGCCAGTGTGGCGATCAGGTCACGATCGGTGCGGTCCAGGGGCGCGAGCGCCTCGGCGTTGAGAATCCCCAGGAACTCGCCGTCGTAGATGAGCGGCGCGCAGATCTCGCTCACCACCTCGTTATCGACCGCAACGTAGTCCGGGTCGACTGCCACATCCGGAACGAACGCGAGCTCGTGGGTGCGCATCACGCGCCCCACCACCCCCGCCGTGCCGTCGAATGACTGTGGCGGGTCCCTGTACCCACGCTGCGCCCCGAGCTGGAGCCGGTCGCGCTCGGCGAGGAAGATCGACACGTAGTTGTAGTGGAACTGGTCGACCAGCACGCCCAACGCTCGATCCAGCATATCGGGGGTAGGACCGGCCGAGGCGAGAAGGTGGCTGACCGCCTCCATGCCGGCGATCTGACGCGAGTGGCGTCGCTCGGAGACCATCGCGGCGCGCAGCCGCCCGGTTGTCTGCTCGACCGCCATCACCAGCCGGCGCGTCCCGATCGCCACCAGGATGCTGACCCCCGCCAGGGTGATGCCGCGCAGTGCAATCTCGGCTCGGGAGCCGGGAGCAGCCAACTCCGGCGCGAGGTAGATGAGGGAAGCCGCAGCACCGATGACCACCGCCTGGCTTGTCCCCACCGCCGCGGCGGCAACAACCACTGGAACATAGAAGGCGGAGAGCGGGTGTGTTGGGCCTCCCACGAGCTGGGCCAGCGCCGCCACGTACAGAAGGCTGACGGCGAGTCGAAGGAACGACCACCCGAGCTTCGTCATCGGCCTGATCCTGGTCGGGATCAGGCTCAGCGCCACCTGGAGGCCGATGAAGATCGGGCTGAGGACGAGGACCAGGGGAACGTCTTGAGGTTCGCGTGAGATCAGGGCAACGGTCAACGCGATCGGCGCCACCGCGGCCGTGTAGAGGAAG
The DNA here is from genome assembly GCA_046713375.1 of Candidatus Limnocylindria bacterium. GTDB lineage: Bacteria > Chloroflexota > Limnocylindria > QHBO01 > QHBO01 > CF-167. The sequence continues at coordinate 1,323 of JBKKBV010000126.1, read as the reverse complement.
AATGGGTCCCGGAGAACCTTACGGCGTGCCCGGGGACGGAAGAGGTGGCGGACACGCGAGCTCAGGCCGCTTCGCCCAAAGCGCGGCAACGGAGTCGCATCGGTCGGCCGCGATACGGCGGTTCCCATCGGGGCCAGACCCTAGCCATCCAGACCAGACCCCACCATCGCCCGGAAGTAACCCGTACCCATGGAGCCAACGAAGATCGGCTAGCGTTGACGCATCAACTAAAACCGATGGAGCCCGCGAATGCCCGCCGTGACCGCCGACCTGCTCACCCTGCCCCGCCTTTCGAGCGTCCCCGTCAGCAGCGTGGCGCGCCCGGTGCGAGGCATCGTGACCGCCATCACGACCCTCGAGGGCGAGGGCTTCCAGGTGCGGCGTCCGTTTCCCGGGATCGACCTGTCCCTCGTCGACCCGTTCATCCTGCTCGACCAGATGGGGGCGGTGGAATACGGTCCGGGCGAGGCCAAGGGCGCTCCAGACCATCCACACCGTGGCTTCGAGACTGTCACCTACATGCTCGACGGCGCGATGCAGCACCGCGACAGCATGGGTGGAGGCGGGATGATCACCGATGGCGCGACCCAGTGGATGACCGCCGGAGCCGGGATCGTCCACTCGGAGATGCCGCCCGAATACCTGGTCCGCACTGGAGGGCTGTTCCACGGCGTGCAACTGTGGGTCAACCTCCCAGCCCGGCTGAAGTGGAGCCCTCCGCGCTACCAGGACATCGTTCCCGACAGGGTGGCGCTCATCACCAACACCGACGGGTCGGCGCTGGTGCGCATCATCGCCGGCGAGTTGGACGGCCACGCCGGACCGGGGGTCACCTACACGCCGATCGCCTACGCCCACGCCACGCTGCATCCCGAGGCACGCCTCGAGATCCCGTGGCGGGCCGACTTCAATGCCCTGGTCTACGTCCTGGCGGGAAGCGGGCGGGTCGGTGCCGAAGCGGCACCCATCCACGAGGGACAGCTCGCCATCCTGGGGGCGGGTGACCACGTGATTGTCAGCGCCGACCGCAAGCCGGCCGGCCCGTCACCGACCCTTGAGGTCCTCCTGCTCGGCGGTCAGCCGATCAGCGAGCCGATCGCCCACTACGGCCCGTTCGTGATGAACACCCGCGAGGAGATCCTCCAGGCGGTGGCGGATTACCAGGCGGGGCGCATGGGGACCATCCCGCCGGTCCACGGTCTCACGGCAGGCTCGACCCCGTAGCGCGGCGGCGCTAGGCCTTCGGCTTCTTCGGCTTCTTCGGCTTGGGTGGTCGCTTGGGTGTCTTGTCGGCCATGGGAAACCTCCTGACCGGAGTGTAGG
>JBKKBV010000125.1:0-7873 GCA_046713375.1 Candidatus Limnocylindria bacterium | reverse complement strand
ATGCAGTCTTCATTCCTGACCGGCGAATTCCGGCACACGCTCGACGATCGCAGTCGCGTCGCCGTCCCCGTGCGCTTCCGGCAGCGCCTGGCACAGGGAGCCACGCTCGCTCGCTGGCTCGACCACTGTCTTGGCCTGTTTCCGCACGACGCATGGGATGAGCTGGCGGGGAAGATCTCGGCGCTGCCACTGACCAACCCCCGCGCCCGCGAGTTCGCGCGCTTCATGTCGTCGGGCGCGGTGGAGGTCGAGCTCGACAAGCAGGGTCGGATCCTGGTACCGGGCTATCTGCGCGAGTACGCGGGTCTCTCCGACGCTGACGTGGTGGTGGTGGGGGCGCTCAACCGCCTCGAGATCTGGGCGCCGGCTGCTTGGCTGCCGTATCGCTCCAAGATCGAGGACGAGCCCGAGGCGCTCGCCGAACACCTGGCCGATCTCGGGATCTGAGGACGCGACGCCATGACGCACGCCGCGATTCCTCCATTCATGCGTCTCCGGGCCGATCGGCCCGTCGTCCGACACGAAAGGTGCGACCGCGAATGGGAGAAGGGCACCTGCCGGTCCTCGTCGACGAGGTTCTTGCCTCGCTGGCGGTGGGTCCCGGCAGCTCCATCGCAGACTGCACGGTCGGCGGCGGTGGGCACGCCGAGCGGCTCTTGGAGGCCTCGTCCCCGGATGGCCGCCTGCTCGGCCTTGACGCCGATCGGGCGGCCATCCTGGAGGCGCAACGGTCGCTCGCCCGCTTCGGCGATCGGGTCATCCTTCGCCAGGCGAACTTCTCGACGCTGTACGACGAGGCCCGCGCGGCCGACCTCATCCCCCTCGATGCCGTCCTCTTCGACCTCGGCCTCTCGAGCTACCAGCTGGCCGACGACGGACGCGGCTTCAGTTTTGCGGCCGATGCGCCGCCGGACATGAGATTCGATGAAGATCGTGGTCTATCGGCCCTCGACCTCATCGACCGATCGTCGCAGCGAGAGCTCGCCGGAATCCTCGCGACGTTTGGTGACGAACGCCGTGCAGGCCGCATCGCGACGGCGATTCTGGCGGCGCGTGCGGAAGGGCGGCTCGTGACCGCCGCCGACCTGGCCGAGGTCGTGGCCGCCGCGGTCCCCGCCAGCCGCGCCGACGCCCGACGAATTCACCCCGCCACGCGCACCTTCCAGGCGCTCCGCATCGCCGTCAATCGCGAGCTGGAGGTGCTGACCCCGGCATTGGCCGGCGCCCTCGCGGCGCTCCGACCAGGCGGTCGGCTGGCCGTCATCAGCTACCACTCCGGGGAGGATCGGATCGTGAAGCGCTTCATGGCCCGCGAGAGCCGTGACTGCGTGGAAGAGCCACTCCCGCCAATCTGCCTGTGCGGGCACCGCGCACAGCTCCGTCCCATCACCAGGAGGGGCATCACGCCGACCGCCGCCGAGGTGAGTCGCAACCGCCGAGCTCGCAGCGCACGCCTGCGAGCGGCCATCAAGCTCGCGCCGGCAGGCGCGTAACCAGCCAGAGGAGGGTTACCCATGAGCCGAGGACGCCCACGCCATCAGTCGAGTCGCAGGCGCATGTACAGCGGCCGCCAGCGCGACCTGCGTGAGCGACGTTCCCACCAGGAATGGGATGCGCCCGGTGCTTCCGACCAGGATGGCGCGCTGGAGACGGACGACGCACGAGAGCCGGAGGCCACGCCCAGCTGGAGCATCCAGCTCAACGCGCGAGCCAGCGCCGCCTAGATGGCCATTGTCGGCGCGCGTCCAGCGACCGGGATCGGCCTCGTCCGACGCCGACCTCGCGCTCGCGTGCGGCCCACCTCCCCGTCACGCGCGAGGGCTCGTCGTGTGACACGGCGGCGCGGAACGATCGCTGGTATCTGGACCACGCTTATCGCGATCGCGGCCGCCGCCGGCCTGTGCCTCTTCTACCTGAGCCAGTCGACCCACGTCGCCGCGCTCGGCTATCAGATCGACGGCCTCCGCTCGCAGGTCGCCGACCTGCGAGCGGAGCATCAGCAGCTCACCTACGAGATCGGCGTGGCCCGTTCGCCGAGCACGATCAAGGTGAAGGCTCAGAACCAGCTGCGCCTGGTCCCGCTCGATCCAACTGTCGTCCGCTTTGCCACGAGATCGATTGACCCAGCCCACTTGAAGTAATCGGCCGGGATTCCCGGTCGACGGAGTAGCCGTGCTCGCCAGGACTGACAGCCGCGCCCGCGCCCTGTTCCTGCTGGTCATCACGGCCATGCTCGCCACCCTCGTCGGCGGGCGGCTCGTCTTCTGGCAGGTGGTGGACCGGGAGCGGGTCGCGGCCATCGCCCTCAATCAGCTCGCCCAGAACGAGGAGATACCCGCCGAGCGGGGCGAGATCCGCGACATCAACGGCGTGCTGCTGGCGACCTCGGTCGAGGTCCAGTCGGTCTATGCCATCCCGCCGAAGATCAAGGCGAGCGCTCGGGATAGCGCGGCCGCGCAGCTCGCATCGGTGCTCGGGATGGACGCCGCCGACGTGCGCGACCGCCTCGCCAGCAAGGATCCGTGGGTCTGGCTGCGTCGGCGCATCGATCCGCAGATGGCTCAATGGGTTACCACCCTCCATATCCCCGGGGTCGGCATGCTCCCCGAGACGCAGAGGGTCTACCCGATCAACGGAGTGGCGCCGCAGACGACCCTTGGCGCCCAGCTGCTCGGTTTCGTGAACGTGGACGGGGCCGGGCAATACGGGGTCGAGGGCGCCCAGGATGCGCTCCTGGCCGGGTTGCCGGGATCGGTGAGTGCGCAGGAGGACGTCATCGGCCGGCGAATCGCCGACTCGGTGTATGAGCTGCGGCCCCCGGTCGATGGCGCCGACCTGCGGCTGACGCTGGACGCAGGACTGCAGCACATCCTCGAGCAGACGATGTGGAGCACCTACCAGAAGAACCTAGCCCAGGGGGCGACCGGGCTGGTGATGGACGTCCACTCCGGCGCGATCATGGCCATGGCGTCCTTCCCGTCGTTCAACGCCAATTCGTATGGGAGCACCGACGCGGCCCTGTTCACCGACCCCGCGGTGAGCCGCCAGTACGAGCCCGGGTCGGTGATGAAGGCATTCACCATCGCTGCGGCGCTCGACGCCGGGGCGATCGACCTGCGGACGACGGTGCTCGACGACAACAACCTGCGGATCGCGGGTGTCCGCATCCAGAACGCGGACCGCTACACGAAGCCGTATGGCAACGGCGAGATCACGGCGAGCGACGTCCTGAAGCTGTCGGACAACGTCGGGGCTGCCAAAATCGGCCTCCTTCTTGGCAGGCAGCCACTGTACGAGGCGTTCAAGCGCTTCGGATTCGGCACGCCGACGGGTGTCGATCTCGCCGGCGAGGCATCGGGCGTCGTCTGGAACCCGGATGGGCCGAACGCCACCGGCGACCTGACGGCCGCCCAGAATGCGTTCGGGCAGGGCCTCAGCGTGACCGCCATGCAGCTCGTCGCCGGCTATTGCGCCATTGCCAACGGTGGGACGCTGGTCACACCGCACGTCATCGCCGGCTGGACCGGACCGGACGGCACGTATCACGCCACCGACGTGCAGACGGGCGAGCGGATCATGCGCGAGGAGACAGCCACGACCATGGTCCGATTGCTGACCGAGGCGGTCGACAACGGTCGGGCGCAGCCAGCCGCCATCCCGGGCTACTCGATCGCGGGGAAGACCGGCACGGCCGAGGTCGCCGGGCCAGAGACCGAGCGCGTGCAGGTCGGGACCGATACGGACGGGAACCCGGTCTTCGAGACGAGGACGCGCCAGGTCTACCAGCGCGGCTGGATCGATTCCTCGTTCATCTCGATCATGCCGGCCAACGATCCGCAGTTCGTGACCCTGATCCTGATCCACCGACCGGTGACCTGGGGCCTGTATCGGATGGCCCAGACCCCGGTCAGCGTCTTCCGTGGCCTCGCGCCGCAGATCTTCGACTACCTGGCCGTCCCTCCCGACCGGATCGTGTCGCCGGTCGCCGCCAAATGAGGCTGCTAGACTCGGCCGACCCCTCTGCAGGGAGCAGCGTGCCACCGTCAATCCGGCTCGACGATCTCGTGGCTGCCACCGGGGCCCGTCTGCTGGAGCCGACGAGCGTCACCTCCTTCGCCACCGCCGCGGTTGACTCGCGCAATGTCGTTCCGGGCTGTTGCTTCGTTGCCCTGCGCGGCGAGCGCACCGATGGACATCGATTCGCAGCCGATGCGGTGCGCGCTGGGGCCACGGTCCTGATCGTCGAGCGTCCGGTTGAGCTCTCGGCCGGGGCCGACGTCGCTGTGCTGCAGGTCGCCGACGCGTTGCTCGCCCTCCAGGAAATGGCTGCCTGGTGGCGCGCCCAATCGAACGTTCGCGTGGTCGGCATCACCGGCTCGACCGGCAAGACGATCGCCAAGGAGATGGTGGCCGATGTTCTCTCGCGGACCCTCAGCGTCCTCCGCAACGAGGGCAACCTGAACAGCGAGACCGGCCTGCCGATGACTCTCCTCAGGCTCGAGCCCTCGCATCAGGTGAGCGTCCTCGAGATGAGTATGTACTCAGAGGGCGAGATCGCCCGGCTGGCCGAGCTCGCGCGCCCCGAGGTGGGCGTGGTGCTGGCGGTCCACCCGACCCACCTGGAGCGTGCCGGCAGCCTCGAGGCGATCGCGCGCGCGAAGGCAGAGCTCCCCGCCGCGCTGCCGGCCGATGGGCTGGCCGTCCTGAATGCCGACGACCCCAGGGTCGTGGCCATGCGCAGCGTGACCTCGGCAGCGGTGCTCACCTTCGGCCTCGGGCCGCACGCCGACGTGCGCGCGTCGGAAGTCGAGTCGAATGGGGTGCGCGGCACGACCTTCACCCTCGAGGCACCCTGGGGGCGGCGGCGGTTGCACTCGGCGACCCCGGGCCGCCACCTGGTGCCACACGCGCTGGCCGCGGCGACGGTCGCCGAACACTTCAGCGTCCCTCTCGACGAGGTGGTGGACGCTCTGGCGGCGGGCAGCCGCGCCGACCATCGCATGGCAGTCGTGGAGGCCACGGCCGGAGCGACGATCATCGACGACACCTACAACGCATCGCCGGTCTCGGTCGCCGCCGCGCTCGACTTCCTGGGCGAGAGTTCCTTGGCTCCCGGTCGCGCGCGCTACGCGGTCCTCGGCGACATGCTCGAGCTGGGGCCGGACGAGGAGCAGCTGCACCGCGAGGTCGGGGCGCTGGCGGCGGGTGTCGCCGACGCGCTGGTGGCCGTCGGCGAGCGGGGCCGCTGGATCGCCGAGGGGGCAACGGCGGCGGGCCTCAGGCGCGTGACCACGGCGCGCGACGCCGACGAGGCCGTCCTGGCGGTCGAGCGTGACCTGGCGCCAGGCGTCGGCGATCTGCTGCTGGTCAAGGCATCGCGCGGGATCGAGCTCGACCGGCTGGTGGCGGCGCTGACCGGCCAGCCGGCGGGGCACACCTGACATGCTGCCGATCGTCGTCGCCCTGCTTGCGGCCTTCGCCGGGGTGGTGCTGCTCGGCCCGGTCTACATCGGCCTCCTGCAGCGCCTCGGCTTCGGCAAGCAGATCCGATCCGACGGTCCGGAGGGTCACTTCGGCAAGGCGGGGACGCCGACCATGGGCGGCATGCTGCTGGTGATCGTCGTCATGTTCCTGGCCATGGCCATGCGCATCGAGGATGGCTACACCCTGACGCCGATGCTCGCGCTCGTCGGCGTTTCGATCCTGGGCGCCATCGACGACTTCGTGAACGTGCACACGGGCGTCGGGGTACGGGGCCGCGTCAAGCTGCTGTGGCAGACGGCGGTGGGCCTCCTGGCCGCCTTCTACATCCAGCGCCACTTCGCGATCCCCGGCGTGAACATCTCCTCCATCTCGGTGCCGATCCCGTTCGGCGAAGAGTTGGTCATCGGCGGCGTCCTCTTCGTCCTGTTCGTCGCCTTCGTGATCGTCGGCACCAGCAACGCCGTGAACCTGACCGATGGGCTCGACGGGCTGGCCGGCGGGATCCTCATCTTCAGCTTCGTGGCCTATCTGTTGATCGCCCTGGTGGCGGTGCCGGACGGCAAGCCGTCGCAGCCGAACCTCGCCATCTTCTGCGCCCTGATCATCGGTGCGCTGATGGGACTCCTGTGGTTCAACGTGCATCCGGCCCAGCTATTCATGGGCGACTCGGGCGCCCTGGGCATGGGGGCGACCCTGGCCGTGGTGGCCACGATCACCGCCCAGCTGCCGCTCCTGGCCGTGATCGGTGCCGTCTTCTTCGCGGTGATCATGAGCGTCGTGCTGCAGGTCGTCTCCTTCCGGCTGCGCGGCCGGCGGATCTTCCGCATGGCTCCGCTTCAGCACCACTTCGAGCTGATCGGGTGGGCCGAGGAGAAGATCACGGTCCGCTTTTGGATCGTCGCCGCCCTGGCCGGGCTCCTCGGCTTCAGCCTGTACCTCGCCACCGTGCGCGGGCTGTAACGGGACCGATGAGCACCATGACCGCACCAATCGCGACCCTCGAGGACCTGCGGGGTCGCCACGCGGTGGTCCTGGGCCTGGCACGCTCCGGGACCGCGGTGGCGCGCCTGCTGGCCGATGCCGGCGCTGACGTTGCCGCCTACGACCGACGAACCCCAACCGAGCTGGAGGAGGCGGTCCAGGCGCTGGGCGATCGCCCGGTTCGGCTGGCCCTGGGCGTCAGCACCGATGACGCGCGCGCGCTCATCGGAACGGCCGACCTGCTGGTGACCAGCCCGAGCATCTCGCCCTCGATGCCCACCACCGATGCGTGGCTGCGCGCCGCGATCAACGCGGCGGTGGCGCGCGGTGTGGAGCTGGTCAGCGAGGTGGAGCTCTTCCTGCGGCTGACGCGTGCCAGGGTGCTGGCGGTTACCGGTACGAAAGGCAAGACCACAACCACCTCGCTGATCGGGTCGATCATGGACGCCGCCGGCATGCCGCACCTGTTGGGCGGCAACATCGGCCGGCCGCTGATCGAGGAGGTCGAGCGCCTCGGTCCGGATGACTGGGCCGTCCTCGAGCTGTCGGAGCTGCAGCTTCCGACAATCTCGCGCGGGGCGGAGATCGCCGTCTACACGAACATCGGCGCCGATCATCTCGATCGGCATGGGAGCGAGGAGGCCTACCGGGCGGTCAAGGCCCGCCTCGCCGAACTGAGCGTGACCCACGGGCACGTCGTGCTCAACGCGGACGATCCAGGCTGCCGCGACCTGGGTGCACGCCTGCCGGCCGCCTCGATCGCCTGGTATGCCCTGGCGGCGGACGACCCGTGGATTTCAGCGCGCCTGATCGACGGCTGGATGACGATCCGCGGCGAGCGGGTGCTGGCCGCCGCCGAGGTGCCGATTCCCGGGCGGCATACGCTGGCCGATGCACTCGCGGCGGCGCTGGCCACGTCACTGGCAGGAGCCTCGAACGAGGCGATCGCGGCCGGCATCCGCGACTTCGGCGGCGTGCCCCACCGCCTCGAGCGGGTCGCCACCCGCCAGGGCGTGGCGTGGGTCAACGACTCGCAGGCAACGATCCCGATGGCCGCGATCGGGGCCCTCGACGCCTTTGCCCCGGCCGAGGTGGTGGTGATCGCCGGCGGCAAGGACAAGGGTCTCGACTACGGAGCATTTGCCGACGCCATCGCCCGCCGCTGCCGCGCGGCGGTCCTGATCGGCGAGACGGCAGACCGGCTCGAGCAGCTGATCAAGGGCCGCGTGCCGGTCGTCCGAGCCGAGGGCATGCGCGACGCGGTGGCGGCCGCGGCCGCCTGGGCGGTGGCCGGTGACGTCGTCGTGCTGGCCCCGGCGGCCGCCTCGTTCGATATGTTCGACGACTACGCCGCACGGGGTGATGCCTTTCGCGCGGCCGTGCGCGCCCTCGATGCCGCGGAGCCGGA
>JBKKBV010000124.1:0-2818 GCA_046713375.1 Candidatus Limnocylindria bacterium | reverse complement strand
CGTCGCGACCCCGGGCAAGGAGTGAGGCCGTGGCGGCCTCACTCTTCCCGATGCTGCGCGCCACCTCGCGGACGCTGAGCTGGTCCATGTAGTGCAGGACCAGAACAGCCCGCTGCAGGGCTGGGAGGACTGCCAGGGCGTCATCGATTTCGTCCGGCCTCGTCGCGGGCCAAGACACCGCCTGGCTCGCGTCGCCGAACCCCCGCGCGCTGAGGGCGTCCAGGCGGCGCCGATCGCGCTCCGCGCGGCGGAAGTGGTCGACGAGCTTATGACGAGCGATGCCGATCAGCCAGGTGGTGGCGTCGGAGCGGCCCCGAAACCGCCCGCGGCTGCGCACCGCCTCCACGAAGGCTTGCTGGGTCAGCTCGTCGGCCAGCTCCGGGTTGCGTCCACAGCGATGGAACAGGTACGCGTACACGGGCGGCAGGCTCCGTTCGTACCAGGCGCGAAAGGTCAGCTCGTTGGCGAAGACGGCGGCGAGCTCGGACCGATCCTCGGTGGGGGCGGTCGACGGTTGCACCGTGCTGTTGGCCTCGAGTGGCATGTGCAGGTTAGTCGCTCGAGACGCCCGGAATCAATCGTTAAGTGATCACGGCATTTCAAAACAGAGCATCTGAGGTCATAACCATCCGAGAACCTCCGCCGGAACAAGCCGATCGTGCTCTAACTGATGCGCAACCCGGAGCTTTTTCGCGAAACCCGACGTACCACGATGAAGATTGCGTAGCCGAGCAGGGCGCCTGAGACGTTGACGACGACGTCGTCGATGTGGGCCGAGCGGTCGGAGACCGCGAGCTGGGTGAGCTCGATGACGGTCGAGACGAGGAGCGACAGGAGGGCGATGCGCCACCATCGATTCAGGCGGGGAGGGCGATGGGGCCGAGCAGGCCGAGGGGGAGGAGGAGCGCGAGGTTGCCGAACAGGTTGCGCATCCAGAACTCGGAGCCGAGGTTGCGCCAGTAGATGGCGAGCGTGTGGAAGGGAACCAGGTTGTTGTCCACGACCTGGCTTGGGAGCGGGTACGCGGGCTGGAGGGTGAGCAGCAGCCCACCGATCAGCCAGACGGCCAGGACGAGCGTGGCGAGGAGGCGCATGGGGCTACCTTGGCACGGATCGGGATGCGGGCTGCGCTAGAATCGGACGCGGCCTCGGATCTGCAGATCGGCGAGGCCGTTTGAACGCCCGAACACTCGACAGGAGCCGCTGCCCTGGACCTCTCTGGCGTCCTCTTCGTCCTGCTCGCCGCTGGTGTCATCGGCGCCGGGCTGCTGGTGGTCACGCTGCGCAACATCATCCACAGCGCGGTCGCGATGATGGTCTGCTTCGGGTCGCTGGCGGGGATGTACGCGCTCCTGGGAGCCCCGATCGTGGCGGCGGCGCAGGTCCTCATCTACCTGGGCGCCATCAGCGTCCTGATCCTGTTCGCGATCATGCTTACCCAGGCCGGGGACGCGAACCTGCCGTCGCCGTTCCACCGCCAGGTGTGGCTGGCGGCGATCGCTGCGCTGGTGGTGGTCGGGCTCATCGGCTGGGCGGTGACGGCGACTGATTGGGGCAACGCCACCACCGTCATCGCGGTCAACCTGAGCACGATGGCCGTGGCGCTCTTCACCGACTACGCGCTGCCGTTCGAGATCCTGAGCCTGCTGCTGCTGGCAGCGATCATCGGCGCCATCTACCTCGCGAGGCGCCCTGAAGACGACGAGCAGGCGAACAGCTGATGGGCCTGCAGGGCTACCTGGTCGTCTCGGCCATGCTCTTCGCGATCGGGATGTTCGGGTTCCTGGCGCGCCGCAACGCGATCCTGATGCTGATCAGCATCGAGCTGATGCTGAACGCGGTGAACCTGTCGCTGGTCGCCTTCAACGCGTACGACTACTACACGCCCAACGACTCTGGGGCGATCTTCGCGCTGCTGGTGATGGCCGTTGCGGCGGCCGAGGCGACGGTGGGACTGGCCCTGGTGATCGCCATCATCCGCACCCGGCAGACGCCCGAGGTGGACGAGTACTCGGACCTCAAGGAATGAGCCGATGACCGTCGAGTCGCTGATCGCGCTCATCCCGGCGCTGCCGCTGGCCGGCTTCGTGTTCGCGGTGCTGGTCGGCTCGCGCATCGACCGCTTGCCGGCGCATGGCCACGATTCGCACGGCGATGCCCACGGCGATGACCACGGCAGCCACTCCGGCCATGGCGGCGAGTCGCACGAGGTGGTTGACGATTCGGCATTTCGCCCGATTCCCAGCGAGGAGGAGCAGCGCGCCACCTCGCCGCATGCCGGGCATGCCGACGACCTGGCCAACAGCAACGGCGCCGATGGCGTCATCCCCGCCGACCTGAACGACGGGATCGGCCAGGTGGGCCACGTGGTCGGGGGCGGCCCGCGGCCGGTCCACCGATCCTGGTGGGTGCCGACCGCGCTGGTGGCGGTCATGTGGCTGTTCAGCATGGTCGTCTTCGTCAACGTGGTGTTCGGCGGGCACGAGTACCACGTCTCGCTCTACGAGTGGATCGGCTCGGGCAGCTTCCACGTGCAGATCGCGTTCCTGGTGGACGGGCTGACCGCGATGCTGCTGCTGGTGGTCAGCACGGTCGGGCTGCTGGTCCACGTCTACAGCATCGGCTACATGGATGGCGACCGTGGGCTATGGCGCTTCTTCGCCTACCTGAACCTCTTCATGTTCAGCATGTTGCTGCTGATCCTGGGCGACAACTTCCTGATGCTGTACGTCGGCTGGGAGGCGGTCGGCCTGTGCAGCTACGCGCTCATCGGCTTCTGGTACAAGAAGCCCTCGGCGGCGGGGGCCGCCAAGAAGGC
>JBKKBV010000123.1:0-13040 GCA_046713375.1 Candidatus Limnocylindria bacterium | reverse complement strand
GAGGTTCCGGAGAGGGCCAGATACGCCGCCAGGTTGACGACGGTCGTCGTCTTGCCAACGCCGCCCTTCTGGTTGGTGCATGCCGTGACCCTGACCACGGGCACTCCGCTGCGAGTTCGAAATCGGCATCCTCATTCTACCAGTCGAGAGCCGTATCGAAGGCTTACCACGGCGTTACGCAGGCTCGAAAGTTTCACGTGAAACGCCACATCCGAGCCTCGGTCGGGCCATCGCCATCGGTATACTCGCGGCACCGCCCGTTTGGAGACCACGCCCGCCGCCGCGCCGGTCGAGGAACGCAGATCAGCTACGTCAGTCTCATCCTCGCAGTCCTGGTCGGGATCCTGCACGCCGCAGTGGCCCCCGTCCTCGTCATCGGCGACGTGCATCCGAATCTCATCCTGGTTGCCGTCGTGCTCGTCACCGTGTTGCATGGCTTCGGACCTGGAGTGGCGTGGGCCTTCGTCGGCGGGCTGACCGCAAATCTGCTGATTCGTGAGCCGCTGGGCAGCCTTCCCCTCGTCCTCCTGCTGGTTGCCGCGGCGGTCGCCGGGGGCGAACGCCTGTTCGGTCGGCTGTCGTGGGGCTACCCGCTGGCATCGGTGGCCATTGGCTCGCTCATCGTCGACACTATGAGTCTCGGCATCCTGCAGATGGTGGACCTGCCGCTGGCCGGCGGTTTCCCCATGCCGAGGGTCATCGCCGCCGCGCTCCTGAACACGGCGATTGCCCTGATCGTCCTGTTCCCGACCCGGATCCTGTTGTCGCGCGGCTCCGCGGAGACGGGAGCATGGTGATCGGCTGATGGCCGATTTCGAGGGCACCCCCCAGGCTCGCCCCTCGCGCGCCCGTTTCGTGGCGGCCACCGTGCTCGCCGTGCTCCTGTTCGGGGTCCTCGCGGGGCGCCTCTTCCAACTCCAGGTGGTGGAAGGCTCTCGATACACCGCACAGGCTGTCGCGGCACGGACCATCGAAATGCCCATTCGGGCCTCGCGCGGTCTCATCTTCGATCGTGAAGGCCGGCCAATCGCCGTCAATACCCCGTCCTGGACCCTCTATGGCCGGCCGGCGGACCTGCCCACCAAGGAATCCGCCCGGGACGCCGTGCTGGCACGGGCCGCGCGCCTGTCGGGGGTCAGTCTCAGCTCGCTCCTGCAGCGTGTGGCGGCGTTCCGCGGATCGCCTTTCGAGCTCGTCCCGCTGGGTACCGAGATCGGCCGAGAGGCGGCACTGCTGATCGCGGAGGTGCAGGAGCAGCTGCCCGGGATCAGCGTGGGAGCCTAGGCGAGGCGCGAGTACCTGGACGAAGAAGGGGAGCGAAGCGGAGAGCTGTTGTCGCTCCTGGTCGGGTACACCGGGCCGGTTTCGCGCGGGGAGCTCGAGGATCTCTCGGCCCTCGGGTACCTGCGGGATGACCTCATTGGCCGCGGTGGAGTTGAGGCGAGCTACGAGGAGGAGCTTCGGGGCACGTACGGCGCTGATTTGCTCGAGCGGGATGCAGGCGGCCGGCCGGTGAAGGTGCTCGAGCGGCTCCGGGGACCGATCCCTGGCAGGAACCTGATGCTGACCATCGATTCCAGGATGCAGCGAATCGCGACCGAGACGCTGAAGTGGGGACTGCAGGCAGCCGGCGTTGCCCAGGGAGTCACGATCGTGATGAATCCCCAGACCGGCGAGGTCCTGGCCATGGTCTCGCTGCCAACCTACGACAATGGCAAGTTCGCGGCGGGAATCTCGTCCGAGGACTACGCCGCCTACCTGGCCGATCCCACGAAGCCGCTGCGCAACCACGCCATTGCCGACATCTACCCGCCCGGGTCGACCTTCAAGCTGGTGACCGGGCTGGCGGCGCTCGACGAGGGAGTCACGACCGTCCCGCGGCGCTGGCCCACCTATGCCTGCTATCAGATCCCCGATGCCCCGGCGGGGCAATGCCTCTTCGACTGGAATCGGCTCGGGTTTGGCCCGTTGAGCATCGTGGATGCGTATGCCAAGAGCTCCGACACGTTCTTCTACCAGATGGCGGTAGCGCTCGGGGTGGACCGCCTGGGGGCGTGGGCGCAGGAGCTCGGCTTCGGCGCGAAGACCGGGCTGGAGCTGCCAGGCGAAGCTGCCGGGACCGTCATCAGCAAGGCGTGGGCGCAGGCGCAGGGAAGGCCCGACGTCTTCACCGGCGAGCTTGCCATGGCCGGCATCGGTCAGAACGCCATTGCGGTCACACCGCTGCAGCTGCTGAACGCCTATGCGGCGGTCGCGAACGGGGGTCACCTGATGCGCCCGATGGTCGTCCGCGGGGAGACGGACGGAGAGGGAAACCTCGTTCGCACCTACGCACCAGAGCTGATTCGCGACCTGGACGCCAGTCCGGAGGACCTGCGCACGATGCGGATCGGCGCTCGCGAGGTGATCACCACCGGGCACGCGACCAACATCAACGCCCTGCGCGTACCGGGCGCGCTCTCCGGGAAGACCGGCACCGCAGAGTTCGGCACGCCAACCAGCCAGGGGGTCCTCCCCTTCCACTCTTGGTTCGTCGCCTACCTGCCGTCGCAGGCCGGAGCGACGGACGCGGAGCTCGCGATCGTGACCTTCACCTACTCTGCCGTTGTCCGCGGAAATGTCTCGCTTGAGGTCGTGAAGTACTTCCTGCAGGAGTACTTCAACCTCGACCAGGACCTGCGGCGCGAGTTCCAGGTCAATGCGAACTGACCGATGAGCACTGCAACAGCAACCTTTGTTGACATCCGCAAGGCACGGCGCTGGCGAGCCTTCGACTGGCAGCTGCTCCTCTACCTGCTCCTGCTGGTCGGATTCGGCATGGTGATGGGCTTCTCGGCCAACTACCAGGCGATCGGCGGCGACGATGGTCTCTCCCAGACGGTGAAGACCCTCATCTGGACGGGCATCGGCCTGACCCTGTTCTTCGTGGCTGCCAGCATTGACTACCACTGGCTGCAGACGTTCGCGACTCCGATCTACCTGGTCGTGCTGGGCCTCCTCCTCGCCACGATGCTGCTGGGAAGGAACCTGTTCGGGGCCCAGATGTCGATCACCGTTGCTGGCATCGACTTCCAGTTCAGCGAGATCAGCAAGGTGCTCATGATCGTGGTACTGGCAGCCTTCCTCGCTTCACGTCGCGAACGGATCGGTCAACTGAGCACGATCGTCGGTGCCGCGCTGCTGATTGCCCTGCCGACGTATCTCGTGTATCAGCAGCCCGACCTCGGAACCGCCCTCGTGTTCGTGGCGATCCTTCTGGGCATGCTCTTCATGAGCGGCGCGGGCATCGGCTGGCTGGCGCTCCTTGGTGCGGCAACCGTGGCCGTGGCGCCGGTCGCCGTGGCGGCGCTCCAGGAGTACCAGCGGCAGCGCCTCTTCTGCTTCCTGGATCCGTCCGCCGATCCGCAGGGAGCCTGCTACCAGGTTGTCCAGGCGCTGAACGCCGTGGGATCCGGCGGCCTGTTGGGCCAGGGCCTGACCGCCGGACGGCAGAACCAGCTTGGCTTCCTGCCGGTGCAGTCCACAGACTTCGTCTTCACGGTCGTCGCGGAGGAGCTCGGCTTCCTCGGCGGCATGATCCTGTTGGGACTCTTCGCCCTCTTGATATGGCGCGTTCTCAGGATCGGCTGGGGAGCGCGGGACGCGTTCGGAGCATGCATCGCAGTCGGGCTGGCGAGCCTGCTCCTGTTCCAGATCACGGTGAATATCGGGATGGTGACGGGGATCATGCCGGTGACCGGCATCCCGCTGCCGTTCATCACCTACGGAGGGTCATCGATGATCTCGCTGCTGTTCGGGATGGGGCTCCTTCAGTCGGTCCGCGTGCACTCCTGGAAGCCGACCTTCTGACTGCGCGGTACCATCGGCGCACCGATGACCACCAGAAACCCCGATCAACCTCGCCAGCGCTGGCAGATCCTGTTCGCTCGCCGCCACCCCGCCCTGCGGATCCGGCAGGCGGAGCTGCTCACCGAATTCGAGCGCGCGTTTCGGGAGGCCGGCCTCCCGCTGGCAACCTCCAACGCACAGCATCCGCGACCGCGGCTCAAGTTCGCCGCCAACCTGCCGGTCGGCATCGAGCTGCGCGGTGAGGTGCTGGAGGCGTATTTCGACGACCTGGTGCCGATCGGGCGGATCCAGGCGGCCGCGGAGCTGCTGCCCGAGGGGATCGAGGTGGTCGACGCGCGCGAGGTGTGGCATGGCTTTCCCTCGGCCGCGTCCCAGCTGCGGGCCGCCGAGTACGAGGTCGAGGTCCGTAACGGGCCGGAGCTGACCAGTGACGCCCTGCGCGGGGCGGTGGTCAGGCTCCTGGCTGCTCGTCAGCTTCCCGGAATGCGACGGAGAGGTGAGAGCGAGCGGCGCGCCGATGCCGGGCCGCGCGACCTTCGCCCGCTCCTGGAGGACGCCGAGGTGCTGGAGGTGGATGAGGAGGCGCATCGGGGCAAGCTGCGGCTGGTGCTGCGCCTGGATGCCAGTGGCGCCGGCAGGCCGGAGGACGTCGTGGGTGCCCTCGACCTGCCGCTGCGAGCGGGTCCCGCGGTCCGAACGCGCCTCCTCTTCGTTGACACTCCCCCCATCGCCCGGTAGACTCGCCGTCCCCCGGCACATCGTCTGGCCGCTTCGCCGTGCGTGTGTCCGGCTCCATTTCACAGCTCCCGGAGATGATCATGTACGCCGTCCTCAGCAGCGGCGGAAAGCAATATCGGGTGGAGGCCGGCACCACGCTCATGCTGGAGCGTCTTGACGGGGCTCCCGGCGAGCCCGGTGCCCAGGTGACGTTCGATCGCGTCCTCCTGATCGGCGATGGCGACGACGTGACGATCGGGACGCCAACCGTGGCCGGTGCCTCGGTCAGCGCGACGGTCCTGGGCGAGGCGCTCGGTCCCAAGCTGGTCATCTTCAAGTTCAAGCAGAAGGTCAAGTATCGTCGGCGCACCGGGCATCGACAGCACATGACACGCGTCCGCATCGATGCCATCAACTCGACCGCCTCCAAGAGGTCGAGCGCGAAGGCGAAGGCCGATGTGAGCGAGGCCCCGGGCAAGGCACCAGCCAAGGCTGAGAAGTCGGCGCCACGGACACCCCGACGCAGGACGAAGAAGGTGGTGGCCGCTGAGACGGCAGATGAGAAGGCGGCCGAGACGCCGAAGCCTCGCCGAGCGGCGAAGCCGAAGCCGAAGGCAGGGGAGTAACGACCGATGGCACACAAGAAGGCGGGCAGCTCAAGCCGAAACGGTCGCGACTCCGCCGGGCAGCGGCTCGGCGTCAAGCGCGGCGACGGCCAGCAGGTCAACGCCGGCACGATCATCGTTCGACAGCGGGGGAGTACATTCAATCCGGGGGAGAACGTCGGCATGGGCCGCGACTACACCCTCTTCGCGACGAGCGAGGGGACCGTCAAGTTCAGCCACGAGACGCGAAGGAAGAAGCGCGTCAGCGTCATCAGTTCAGAAACAACAGCGGCCTAGGGGCCGCGGGATCCCAGGAGCCAAGCCATGAAGGCCGACATTCATCCGCAGTACCATCAGGCGCAGGTTCACTGCGTCTGCGGGACCATGTTCACGGTCGGCTCGACCGTGGAGTCGATCCGGGTCGAGGTCTGCGCCAATTGCCACCCGTTCTACACCGGTACCCAGAACATCGTCGACACCGCCGGCCAGGTCGAGCGGTTCCAGCGACGCATGGAGCGATCGCAGCGCGAGTCGTGACGTGCAGCGCCACCTGACCGGGTGGCGGGCGCGCCTCGCACCCCATCTCCTGTTCCTGGTCCCTGAGCTGCTGGCCGCCGCCGGTCCGTTCGTGATCACCTCGATCGCACGCGCCGGTGAGCGGCCTCGGTTTCGGATGCCCGACTTCTTTTACGGCGGACAGGCGCTGATCGAGGGGGTCATGATGCGCGGCCGCACGACCGTGGCCATGAGCGTCCGACCGCCATCCGGTGAGATCCGGACGTTCAGCGAGCCGCTGCCCCGGGCCATGGCTCGCGGCCGATGGGCGAAGGTGCCATTCGTCCGCGGTGTGCTGGTCCTCTACGAGGCGTTGGTCATCGGGACCCGCATGCTGATGCGTTCGGCGGCGATCGCGGCCGAGGGCGAGGACATCCAGATCGGGAAGGGCACCATGGCTGTGACGATGGTGATCTCGATCGGCTTCGCCATCGGCCTCTTCTTCGTCCTGCCGCTCTTCCTGTCGACCTTCGCGGAGCGGGCCACGACCAGTGACCTGCTCGCAAACCTGGCCGAGGGCGGAATTCGCCTCGCCGTGTTCGTCGCCTACATCTGGCTGATCGGGCGCATGGCCGAGGTTCGTCGCGTGTTCGGATACCACGGCGCGGAGCACAAGGCGATCAGCGCCCACGAGGCCCAGCGCCCGCTGACACCCTACGAGGTCGATCGCTTCAGCACGGCCCACACGCGCTGCGGCACGACCTTCCTGCTGATCGTGGTGGTCATCAGCATCTTCTTCTTCGGCCTGATCCCCCGTGCCGGCGTACCGCTCCCGCTCCTCTTCCTGTCGCGGATCGTGCTCGTCCCCTTCATTGCTGCCTTTGCCTACGAGCTGGTGCGCTTTGGGGCGAGCCACTACGGCAACCCGGTGGTCCGTGCGATCTACGCCCCGGGCCTCTGGCTCCAGGCGCTCACCACCCGACCCCCGGACCACAGCATGCTGGAGGTGAGCATCGCCTCGCTCGAATCTTGTCTGGCGTCGGATCGCGAGGCGGCGCTTCCGGCGAACCCATGATCGATCGGCTGCGCCAGATCGAGTCGAGCTACGACGCGGTCGTCGCCGAGATGGCGACGCCGGCAGCGGCCAGCGACCCCGCACGCCTGCAGGCGCTGGGTCGTGAGCTCTCCCGCCTGGAGCCGGTGATGGAGGCGATCAGGGCCTGGTCCGCGGTCCGGGATGAGCTGGAGGCGACGCGATCGATGGCGCATGACCCCGACGAGGAAGTGCGCGCCATGGCACGCGACGAGCTGGCCGCGCTCGAGGCTCGTGAGCAGGCCATCGACCAGGACCTGCGCCGGCTGTTGGTCCCGCGCGACCCGAATGACGATCGGGACGTGATCCTGGAGGTGCGCGCCGGGACCGGTGGCGACGAGGCCGCTCTCTTCGCCGGCGACCTGTACCGCATGTACGCCCGCTATGCCGAGCGAAGGCGCTGGAAATTCGACCTGATCTCCGTCAGCGATGGTGCCGGCGGCGGCGTGAAAGAGGCGATCGCCGAGATTGCCGGCCAGGGGGCGTACTCGCGCCTGAAGTTCGAGAGTGGGGTGCACCGCGTGCAGCGGGTGCCGACCACCGAAGCGGCGGGACGGATCCACACGTCGACTGCAACCGTCAGCATCCTGCCCGAGGCCGATGAGGTCGAGATCCAGATCCCCGACAAGGACCTGCGCATCGACGTCTACCGATCGAGCGGGCCGGGCGGGCAGAGCGTCAACACCACCGACAGCGCCGTGCGCATCACGCACCTGCCGAGCGGGCTGGTGGTGGCCATCCAGGACGAGAAGAGCCAGCACAAGAACAAGGCCAAGGCGCTGGCCGTCCTTCGGGCTCGGCTGCTGGAGCTGGAGCAGTCGCGCCAGGCCGAGGAGCGCGGCGATCAGCGGCGGTCCCAGGTGGGGAGCGGCGAGCGCGCCGAAAAGATCCGCACCTACAACTTCCCCGACGACCGGGTCACCGACCATCGGGTGGGGGTCAGCGTGCACAACCTGCCCGGCCTGCTGGAGGGCGATCTCGACCGGCTGATCGAGCCGCTGGCCGAGGCCGACCAGGCAGCGCGCCTCGCGCAGATCGGCGCCGATGACGCCCCCTGAGTCACTGGCGGGCGCGGTGCTGGCCCGGGCCAGTGCCGGCCGCCTGGTGGTGGACACGGCCGTCACGCTGCGAGCCGCCGGCATTCCCTCCCCGCGGCTGGACGCCGAGCTGCTGGTTGGGCATGCATTCGGTCGCGATCGCGCCTGGTTGCACGCCCACCCCGACGTTGAGCTGGGCCCGCGGGAGACCAGCCTGCTGGCCGGTTGGATCGAGCGGCGTGGTGCGGGGGAGCCGGTCGCCTACATCCGCGGCTTCAAGGAGTGGCTCTCGCTGCGAATCGCGACCGACGCCCGCGCCCTGATTCCGCGCCCGGAGACGGAGCTGCTGGCCGAGGCGGCCATCGGCGAGATCGCTTCGCGGCTGGTGGACGGTGCCGAGGTTGTGCAGGCCTGGGAGGTGGCGACTGGCAGCGGAGCGGTTGCCCTGGCCGTCGCCCTGCGGTTTCGAACCGCGATCGCGCTCGGGCGGCTGCGCCTCGCGGCCAGCGACCTGTCGGCCGAGGCGCTCGAGCTCGCGTCGGAGAACCTGTCCGCGCACGGGGTGGGCGGAGCCGTTACGCTCGCGTGTGGCGACCTGCTCGAGCCGGCGGCGTTGCCCGGTGGACGGGCGGATCTGCTTATCGCCAACCTGCCGTACCTGACCAGCGCCGAGGTCGAGACCGGGGAAGGGTCACTGGCCTGGGAGCCCCGGCGCGCCCTCGACGGTGGACCCGATGGTCTCGACCTGCTGCGGCGGCTCATCAAGGATCTGCCGACGGCCATCGCTCCCGGCGGCGCGGCGCTGCTCGAGATCGGCCTGGGGCAGGCAACGCCAGTTCGCGAGATGCTGGCGGAGCGTTCGTCGACGACCTCGGTCACGACGCTGACGGACCTCGCCGGGATCGAGCGAGTCGTCCGCGTGGCGTTCGCCTGACGGATGGCCGATCGGCTGGCAGCCGACCCGGCTGGCATCGCCCGCGCGGCGGAGCTGCTGCGCGCGGGGGAGTTGGTCGCGTTCCCAACCGACACGGTCTACGGCATCGGCTGCCGGAGTGGAGATGACGCCGCCCTGGCCCGAATCTTCGCCGCCAAGCGGCGTGATGCAGAGAAGGCCATCCCATGGCTGGTGGCAGCCCGCGAAGAGGTCGCCGCTTCGGGATTCCGGGTGGACGAGCGCGCAGCGCGACTCGCCGAGCGCTTCTGGCCCGGCGCCCTGACCCTGGTCCTCCCGGCGGTGGATGGGGGGGCGACGCAGGCCTTCCGGGTTCCGGCGCATGACGTGGCCCTGGCGCTCCTTGCGGCAGCCGGACCGATGGCCGTGTCCAGCGCCAACCGATCGGGCGAGCCGGAGACGCTCGACGCGGACGACGTGGCGATCGCGTTTGCCGATGCGGAGGAGCCATCCGCCATCCTCGACGGGGGACGGGTGCCTGGCGGAGTGGCCTCATCGGTCCTGGACCTGAGCGGCCCCCGCGCACGCCTGCTGCGCGAAGGTGCCGTGTCCCGCGCACAGATCGAGGGCCTGATCGGGCCGATAGACTAGCGGCGCCATGCGCGTCGCCATCGGCTCCGACCATGCCGGCTTCGCCCTCAAGGGTGAGCTGTGCAGCCTGCTCGACGAGCTGCGCGTCGAGTACCGCGACTTCGGGACCTTCTCGGCGGATACCGTCGACTACCCCGATTTCGTGGCCCCGGTGGCGAGGGGGGTGTCCCGCGGCGATTACGAGCTGGGGATCGTCATCGGCGGGAGCGGGACGGGCGAGGCGATCGTCGCCAACAAGGTGCGCGGGATCCGCTGCGTCCAGTGCACGAATCCGGTCGTTGCGCGCCTGGCGCGTGAGCACAACAACGCGAACGTGATCGCCTTCGGCGCCAGGATCATCGGCACCGAGGTGGCCAAGGCCTGCCTCCGTGAATTCCTGACGAGTGAGTTCGCCGGCGGTCGCCACATCGCCCGGCTGGAGAAGCTGGCGCGGATCGAGACGGAGGAGGCAGGGCGCTGATCCTTGCGCTCGACGATCGCGAGCGAGCGGTCCTGTCGGGCGCCGCCGGAGACGGGGCCGCCCTGGCCATGCGCCTGGTGGTCCGAACGGCCGAGATCCTGGGTGCCGAGCGCCTGATCCCGATCACCGGCGCCCACGTGGATTCCTGCCTGTACCACGGCGAGGCCACGGTCGATTTCGCCGAGCGGTTGATCGACGGCGGCGCGCAGGTGACCGTCCCGACCACGCTGAACGTCGGCGGCATCGACCTGCTGCACCCCGAGCTGTGGCGTGGCGATCCGGTGGCCGCTGGACGCGGCCGTCTGCTGATGGACCACTACCGCATGCTCGGCTGCAAGCCGACCTACACCTGCGCCCCGTACCAGCTAGCCGACGGGCGGCCGTCATTCGGTGAGCAGGTGGCGTGGGCGGAGTCGAACGCCATCGTCTTCTGCAACAGCGTGGTGGGCGCTCGGACGGAGCGCTACGGCGACTTCACCGATATCGCCTGCGCGATCACCGGGCGAGTCCCCGACGCCGGCCTGCATCGGACCGATGCGCGGCGCGCCGTGCTCGTCCTGCGGCTCGGGCCCGACGTCCCCGCCGCCCTCATGAGAGACGACTCCCTTTACCCAGTGCTCGGCATCGTCCTCGGCAGGCGGGCCGGGAGTCGGGTGGCGGCCATCGACGGCCTGCCTCCCGGCCTTTCCGAGGATCGGCTCAAGGCCCTTGGTGCGGCCGCGGCGTCCTCGGGCGCGGTCGCGATGTTCCACGCCGTCGGCTCCACGCCCGAGGCACCGACCCTGGATGCGGCCCTACAGGGGCGCGATGCGGAGGAGGTCGTGGATATCGGGATGGCCGAGCTCCGCGCCGCGCGCGACGACCTCACGACGGCGGATGGCGGCGCCGATCCCGGAACGCCGATCGGCATCGTCTCGTTGGGAACCCCGCACGCATCGCTGGCGGAGCTGCGCGCCGTGGAGCGAGAGCTGGCGGGTGCCCGTCCCGCTCCCGGGGTCGAGCTGCTCGTCTCCACGGCCCGGACGCTCCTTGAGGACGCCGAGGAGGATGGTCTCGCGGGGCGACTGCGCTCGCTGGGGGTCGAGCTGCTGGTCGACACCTGCAGCTACATCGCGCCGATCCTGCGCCCGAGCCCGTTGCCCGCGATGACCGACTCCGGGAAGTGGGCCTACTACGCGCCCGGCAACATCGGCGTCCAGGTGGTCTTCGGCTCTCTCAGGGAGTGCGTGCGCTCGGCCGTGGAGGGCCGCGTCTGGCGGGACGCGGACGTGTGGGGCGCCGCATGAAGGGCAGGGTCCTGGCCGATGGCGCCGCGGCCGGCCTGGCGCTCGTCCTTGATGAGCCGCTCTCCTTCTGGGGCGGAGTGGACCCGGGAAGCGGCGCGATCACCGACGCCCGACATCCGCAGCTCGGCACCTCCGTCAAGGGTCGCGTTCTGGTGATGCGCGCCGTGCGCGGCTCGTCCTCCTCCTCGTCGGTCCTGGCCGAGACGGTACGAGCCGGCTGCGCTCCGGCCGCGGTCCTGCTGGGGGAGCCGGACCTGATCCTGGCGGTCGGCGCGGCGGCCGCAGAGGAGCTGTACGGCATCCGCGTACCGGTCCTCAATCTGTCCCCGGCGGAGCTGGACTCCATTGCCGATGGCGCTGCGGTCTCGGTCAGCGAGGGCGGCGAGGTAACGCTCCTTTGACCCGCTATCCTCCCCGCCCATGACGGAGCAATTCGAGGTCACGCCGTTCACCGCCGATTGGCGGACCGCCTCGCTGCCGGCGCATCGAACATGGACCGCGCTCGGCTTCAGCGCGACCGAATTTCGTCTGCACCGGCACATCGACGAGCGGATCGCCTGGGCTGGGGCCATGCCCGGCTAGACTGGCCGTCACCACCACCCGCCGCGACGAGGCAGACCGATGGATCCCTGGGCCACGCTCGAGATCGAAGATCCGGAGATCTACGGCGTGATTCGCGCCGAGGAGGAGCGGACGCGATCCAACCTGGAGCTGATCGCCTCGGAGAGCTACCCATCCCTGGCCGTGCTCCAGGCGACCGGCTCCATCCTCACCGGCAAGTACGCGGAGGGCTATCCCGGGCGCCGCTATTACGGCGGCTGCGAGGTGGTCGACCAGGGCGAGGAGCTGGCGCGCGACCGTGCGAAGCAGCTCTTCGGAGCCGAGCACGTCAACGTGCAGCCGCACGCCGGCGCTCAGGCCAACATGGCGGTCTACCACGCGCTGCTGGAGCGCGGCGACACGGTGCTCGGCCTGGCCCTCGACCAGGGCGGCCACCTGACTCACGGGTCGCCGGTGAACTTCAGCGGCCAGTACTACAACTTCGTGGCGTATCACGTCGACCGCGAGACGCACCTGATCGACATGGACGAGGTGCAGGCCCTCGCGCGAGAGCATCGGCCGAAGATGATCGTGACCGGCGCGACCGCCTACCCACGCTTCTGGGACTTCGTCGCGTTCCGGGCCATCGCCGACGAGGTTGGCGCCTACCTGATGACCGATATGGCGCATTTCGCCGGACTGGTGGCAGCCGACGTGCACCCCAGTCCTGTCCCCCACGCGCACGTAGTGACCACGACCACCCACAAGACGCTGCGCGGGCCACGTGGCGGGATGATCCTGTGCCACGCGGAGTTCGCCAAGGCGATCGACAAGGCGGTCTTCCCGGCGCTGCAGGGTGGGCCGCTGGAACACGTGATCGCGGCCAAGGCGGTCGCTTTCAAACAGGCGACGAGCCCCGAGTTTCGTCGCGACATGGAGCAGACCGTGGCGAACGCTCGTGAACTCGCCGCCGGCCTGGTCGCCGCCGGTGCGGCAGTCGTCACCGGCGGGACCGATAACCACCTGATGCTTGTCGACGTGCGACCCCTTGGGGTGACGGGCAAGGAGGCCGACCTGGCACTCGGCGAGGTCCGAATCACGGTGAATCGCAACACGATCCCATACGACCCCAGCCCACCGATGGTGGCGAGCGGGATCCGGGTCGGCACGCCCGCCGTAACGGGGCGTGGCATGAAGGAGGCGGAGATGGGCCAGGTGGCCCAGCTGATCGTGGACGGCATCGCGGCTCGCGGCGATGAGGGGGCACAGGCTGCCATCCGCGACCGCGTGGCGCAGATCGTCGATCGCTTCCCGGTCCCGGGCCTGCCCCAGACGCTGGTGGCCGGCCACGCAATCGCCTAGCGGCCGCGTCGCCGGCTCGATCGGGCTCCGCTATACTCGCGCCGTCCGACCGC
>JBKKBV010000122.1:0-6067 GCA_046713375.1 Candidatus Limnocylindria bacterium | reverse complement strand
TCGATCGCCAGGCGACGGCTCCACCCCCCACCCCCGCACCGAACGCCAGCAGCCCGGTGCCCACCCCCGGGCCACGATGGGAGGCCTCGTCAGCCGGCCAGGCACTTGCGAGTCGCTCCGCGCCGGCACCGACAGCGGCGAATGCGATGCCCACCAGCAGTGCTGCGATCGTCAACGGCCCGTCGGTCTCCCGCCGCCGCGCATGACCCGATCAGGCTCGCGCAAAGTCGCGTGCCAGGCGGACCAGCGTCGAGACGGTGGTTCCCAGGGAACCCTTGGGGTTGTGCGGCTTGTCGCGGATCAGATAGGCGGAGCCGCCGATGTCGACATGCGCCCACGGCACCGTGACGAACTCGGAGAGGAAGACCGCGCTCTTGACGAGCGATCCCTCGCGAGAGGCGGAGTTGACAATGTCCGCGTGTGCCGAGTCGAGCGTATCGCGGTACTCGGTCGCGAGCGGCAGCTCCCAGAACCACTCGCCGGTCGCGGCGGCGGCAGCGGCCACCTCGCTCCCCCATTCCCGCGGCCTCGCGAAGTAGGCGCTGATCATGTCGCCGAAGGCGACCGCCACGGCACCGGTCAGGGTCGCCACGTCCACGATGTGGGTCGCACCTTGCTTCTCGGCCCAGTGCAGGGCGTCGGCCAGGATCAATCGGCCCTCCGCGTCGGTGTTGGTCACCTCGATCGTCTTGCCGTTCATCGCCTTGACCACGTCGCCCGGGCGCTGGGCCGTGCCGCTGGGCATGTTCTCGACCATCGGCATGACGGCCATGAGCGGTGTCTCCGGCGCAATGCGGGCCACCGTGCGGACCGCGCCCAGAACCGCAGCTGCGCCGGCCTTGTCGTGCTTCATCTCCTCCATCCGCTCGGGATCCTTCAGGCTGATCCCGCCCGAGTCAAAGCAGACCCCCTTGCCGACGATCGCCAGCCGCCGGTCGCCCCCCGCCTGCCAGCCGGGCAGCTTCACGGCAATCAGGCGTGGCTCATGGGCCGCGCCCATCCCCACACCCAGCAGCGCGCCCATTCCCAGTGCCTGCATCTCGGCCGGGCCGAGAACCTCGACCGTGCACCCATCGTCGACCAGGCCGCGTGCGAGCTCCGCCATCGTCTCGGGATACAGGTCGTTGGCGGATCGGTTGGAGAGCTCGCGCGCCCATGCGACTCCCTCGGCGATGGCCATTGCGTCGCCGAGCACGCGCTCGTCCGGCGCCTCCTGGCCGATCAGGATCACTCCTCGACGCTCCGCAGCATGGCCGGCGTATCGCGCACCCTGCCGTAGTAGGCATATGGCCGGAAGGTCCCCTGGCTGGCGCCGATCGCGGCAGCCCCGTATCCATCGGGGCCCTCGCCATCGCGCAGCCAGAATGCGAGGCTCGTCGCGCCGCGACCCTGTAGCCTGCGAGCGGCCTTCGCTGCGCTGCGCCGCGCCCGCCACGCGCCACGCCCCCGGCGGCCCGAGGCGACGAACAGGATCCTGGCTGCCTTGATCCCCTCGACCTCGACCAGGGCCGTCTCGTCTTCGACCGGGTTGAACTCGCCCCACGTCAGGGTGCGCGTGATGGCGCCGCCGGTGGCCGCGTCGAGCTCGGCAAGGTCGGGCGGCGGCTCAAGGTCGTCAAGGTAGATCGGCACCGCTAGCACGTCGGCCTGGACCGATGACGGCTTGCTGCTATCGGCACGAACACGCATCGATGCTCCTCAGGGTCGTTTCCGATCGGTCCGATCGGGGGTGGCTGGACGCGGATCGGTCGCGCCAGTATAGGGCCGGGTCCTGCGGGTTCAGGACGCTTCGGGCAGCGCGGGAACGAGTCCCGAGCGCGCCTCATCGGCCTCGTCGGCCACCGCCGCAAGGCGGCGCAACGGCGTCGCGCTGATCGCGGCACCCTCCTCGGAGAGCGTCAGCGCCACTGCGTTGTCCGCGCCCCGCGCCAGCTCTGCTGCCGCAGCGTATCGCTCACCAGCGGCCTTCACCGCCGCCGGATCATCGTTGAGCGTTGCGATTGCGATGTCGTGCGCCGCATCGAGCAGGTCGCCGCTGATCATCAGCCAGTAGTCCAGCAGCGGCGGTCGCTCCTCCCAGTCCTCGAGGAGCCCCAGCGGCGCACCGGCCGCCTCGAGGCTGGCCAGCGCGCCAGTCGGATCGTCTCGCTCGAGCGCTGCCAGGGCTTCGGCCAGGGCGTCCACCACGGCCTGCGTGGCGTCGCGTCGTTGAACGAAGAGGGCCGCCGCTGCGGCGCTGGATTGGAGCTGGCCGGCGATCAGCTCCAGGTCGGTCCCACCGAACGAGAGGAAGGGGACGGTCACGGCGGGCTGGATCGCGGCGGCGATGCCCTGCAGCGCCAGCAGCCCGCGACGGGCGGCGTCGGCCTCGTCGCTCGCGCCCGCGAGGAGGTCCGCGGCGGATGTCAGCTCGGGCGCAGGCGCGTCGCCGGACACGGTCAGCGCCGTGCCGCGCCGGACGTGCTCGCGCGCACGGTCGAGCTCGACGGCGAGGCGAGCCAGGGCGGCGTCGGCAGCCTCAGCCGCGTCAGTCATTGCCCGAGCGCGAGCGAACGCTCCGGGAGGATCGGCACGAGCCGGATCAGCTGAGCGAAGGCCGAAGCCGATCCCTACGGCCAGCCCCACACCGATGACAATCACCGCTCGACGCCGGCCACCGGCACCTATCATCTGTCGGTGGATCTCGATCGCATGAGGACCCTTCCGAAGGCCGAGCTGCACCTCCACCTCGACGGCTCGATGCGCCCGCAGACCGCGGTGGAGCTGGCCGCCGAGGCCGGCCGGACGCTCAGTCTCGAAGATGCCGTCTCACGACTGGTCGGCCCGGTCCGCTGCAAGGACCAGGCCGAGCTGCTCACCCTGTTCGACCTGCCGATCTCGCTCCTCCAGACCCCGGCCTCACTCAGCCGTGTGACCGCCGAGCTGGTCAAGTCGCTGGCCGATGACGGCCTCACGTACGCAGAGGTTCGATGGGCGCCGCGCCTCCACCTGGAGCTCGGGATGTCGGTCCTCGACGTCATCGAGGCGGTCGCCAACGGCGTCAGCCAGGCGGCATCCCGACTCGGTCCGCGTACGCCATTCATCGGCCTGATCGTGACCGCCATGCGCTCCCACCCTCCCGCCGCCAACGTCGAGCTGGCAAGGACCGCGGCGGCGTTCGGGCCTCCCCTGGTCGGGTTCGATCTGGCAGGCCCGGAGGCCGAGTATCCCGCGCCCCCGCACGCCGCCGCGTTCGTGGCCGCCGCAGCCGGTGGCCTGGCGCTGACGGCACATGCCGGCGAGGTGCCCGGGCCGGAGCGGATCCGCGAGGCACTCGCCTTCGGAGTTCGGCGCATTGCACACGGCGTCACGGCCGCAGAGGATCCGGACGTACTGACGCTGGTTCGCGGGCAGGATGTGACCCTGGACCTGTGTCCCACCAGCAACGTCCAGGCGGGGATCGTCAGCGAGCTTGCCACCCACCCGCTGGCCGCGCTGCACCGAGCCGGCGTGAGCGTGACGCTCTCGACCGACGATCGCACGGTCTCGAATACGTCGCTCACCGACGAGATGGCTCGCACCGCGACTGCCCTGCGACTCAGCGCGCGTGAGCTGGCCGACGTCGCCCTCAATGCATTTCGACGCGCATTTGGCCCCCGCTCCGTCGTCGACCCGATGATGCGCGCCGCCGAGGCGGGCTGGTCGGCGTGGGTGGCAGAGGATCCCGCCATCAGCTGAGTCCCGCGTCCAGCAGGCTGGCCACCTCGGAGGGGTCGCGGGCCACGTGATCCGGGCGGCGCTCACCCTCGAGCGATGCGGCCAGCGCCGCATCGGCCACGCCGGTCAGGACCAGGATCGAGCGCATGCCAGCCCGATGGGCAGCCACCATGTCGGCGTCCGGGTTGTCGCCGATCGCCACCGCTTCCTCCGCTCGCACGCCGTCACGCTCCAGGATGGCGGCGAAGATGCCGGGCTCCGGCTTTCCGATGATGAGCGGCTCTGCTCCGGCTGCGGCGCGGAGGGCTGCGATGATCGACCCGGCCCCGGGCAGGAAGCCAGTCGGGGTCGGGTAGCGCAGGTCCGCGTTGGTGGCGATGAAGCGGGCGCCGGCCCGGATCGCGCTGGTGGCGACGGCCAGGCGGCGAAAGTCGAAGGACGGGTCGAGCCCAGCGATCACCGCATCGTACGAGGCGGCCAGTGGCCCGCCGTCGTATGACGGGCCAGCGGCGTCGCCGGCCGCCGTCGCATCGAATCCGCCCGCCCGAAGCTCCTGGAGCATCCCTTCCGCGCCAACCGCCATCACGCTGCGGACCTCGGGCAGGTGGACGCTGAGATGGTCGATCGTGGCCGAGGTCGAGGTGACGATCTCGTTCGCTTCCACCGGCACACCCATCTCGACCAGGCGAGGCACGTACATCGCTCGCGTCGCCATCGAGTTGTTGGTGGCGAAGCGGATGAGCAGCCCTCGCTGGCGGAGCGCTGCGACCAGAGCCGCGGCCCCCGGAACCGGCTGCCGCCCGCGATACATGACGCCGTCGAGGTCGAAGATGACGAGGCGCAGGGTCGGCACTGGGGATCGGTCCATGCCGGACGGATGATAGGGATGCCAACCACACAAAACACTTGAGCCGCCGCTTGACGCCGCAGTATGATCGCGCGGATTCGCGCCGGCCTCCGCCCTCGGGCCAGGACGCGACCGCCACCCCGCGATCGCACGCGGTGCGGGCCATCACTCAGTGAGGGGAGAAGGAGAATCAATGCGAAAGCAGCGATGGCTCGGCGCGAGCGCCGCCCTCGTATCGTTGATGCTGGTGCTTGCGGCCTGTAACGGCGGCGGCGAGTCGCCAGCGGAGTCCACGGCGGAGTCGGCAGCGGAATCCACGGCGGAGTCGGCCGCGGCGTCCCCCCTGACCGGGTTCGCCGCCTGCGGCGACCAGGACGCCGGAACAGCCTGGAAGATCGGCGGCGTCACCGACGTCGGCCAGCTGGAGGACAAGTCCTTCAACGAGGCCGGCTGGTGCGGCACGCTGGGTGGTATCGACTCCGTTGGCGGAAATGGCGAGGTCCTCGTCACCGCCAAGGTTGAGGACTATGCCGTCAACCTGCAGTCACTCGTCGATGACGGGTTCCAGATCATCGTCACCTACGGGTTTGCGCTCGGCGACGCGACACTGAAGTTCGCCAAGGATAACCCCGAGGTCAGCTTCATCGGCCTTGACCAGTTCTATTGCATCGACGCCGAAGGCAACAAGGACACGGCCGTTGCTCCGGCCGCGGCCGACTGCGACGGGAATGCCACTTTCAATGACATCCTGCCGAACCTGCAGGGCCTGATCTTCGCCGAGGCACAGGCCGGGTACCTGGCCGGCGTGCTCGCCTGCAGCATCAGCGACAGTGGCGTCATCGGCGCCGTCGGCGGAATCTTTGCCATCCCGCCGGTTCCGCAGTACATCGGCGGCTACCACAACGGCTGCCTGTCGGTGAACCCCGATGCGCAGGTGCTGGTGCAGTACGTCTCCGAGGACATCCAGAAGGCCTTCAACGACCCGACCACGGGACGTCAGCTGGCCCAGCAGATGCTCGACCTCGATGCCGATGTGCTGTTCCAGGTTGCCGGCGGCAGCGGGCAGGGCGTCCTGGAGGCGGTCTGCGACGCGGGCAAGTACGGGTTCGGTGTCGATACTGACCAGTACCTCTCGTCACCAAAGGTCGCGAAGTGCATCGTCACCAGCGCCGAGAAGAAGATCATCGCCGCCATCACGGCTGCCATCGAGCGGGTGGCTGACGGAAGCGCGGTTGGCGGCAACATCACCGGTGACGCCACCAACGGCGGGATCGGCCTGGCGCCGTACCACGACTTCGAGGACCTCATCACGCCGGAGATCCAGGCGGCGATTGACAAGGCACTCGCGGATTTGGCCGCGGGTACTGTCGACCCGTGCAAGGGTCCGGGGAAGTGCTTCTTCGATCCCGATCCTAGCTAACGGAAGTTCGGCTCTCTCCGAGCTCCCATGGAGATGAACGAAGCGAGCGGCCCCGCCCCCGCGGGCTCGGGCCCTCCCAATACCGCCCCCCCCGCGGGGGACGC
>JBKKBV010000121.1:0-1521 GCA_046713375.1 Candidatus Limnocylindria bacterium | reverse complement strand
CCCGTCTCCTTGACGCGCAGGCCATGGTCCGCCGCGTGGCGCTGAAGCAACGGGACGCCGGGCTCGCCCGCATGGTCCTGGTCCTGCCCGATACGCGGGCCAACCGCGCGGCCGCATCCACCGCGCGAGCGACTCTCAGGGCGACATTCCCTGCGGGCCACCGCTCGGTGCTCGCGGCGCTGCGAAACGGTCAGCTACCGCCGGCCAATGGCATCCTCTGGGTCTAACTCACGTCCTCGCGCAAGCTCTCGACAGCGAAGGCCTTCTGCGCGTTGGTGAAGCCCTTGAGCACCAGATCTTCCACCGGATTGGCCACGACGGCATCCTCGACCACGGCCAGCACACGCTGGCTGATCAGGATCTGGCCGGCGACGGCAGCGTCCGACAGCCGCGAGGCGAGGATCACCGAGTTGCCGATCGCGGCGTAGTCGTATCTCCCCTCGAAGCCAATGCGCCCGAGCGTCGCAAACCCCGACGCGATCCCGATGCCGAGGCCCAGCTCATAGCCGCGCCTGCGCCAGGCGTTCGACAGGACGCCGAAGCGCTCCCGCATCTCGCAGGCGGTCCGGACCGCGGCGAGCTGGTGATCGGCCACCGGCTTCGGGTCGTTGAAGAAGACCATCAGCCCATCGCCGGCGAAGTGCTCCACCGTTCCGCCATTCGCGACCGCCAGCTCGCCGACCGCCTCGTGATACTGGCGCAGCACGCCGAGGACCTCCTCGGGCTCTGCCTGCTCGGCGAAAGCCGTAAAGCCGCGCAGGTCGGCGAAGAGGGCGGTGATCTCGCGGCGGTGCCCGGCCAGCAGCTGCTCGCCCTCGGCGCTCGACAGCAGCTCGGCAGCCTGTGGCGCATAGCGGGCCAGCTCGACGCGTTGGCGGTCGATGGTCTCGAACAGCCGCACATTCTCGATCGCCAGCACGGCCTGGTCGGCGAACGTGGTCAACAGGCTGATCTGGGCAGGGGAAAACGCCTCGACATGGCGCCGCCAGACCGAGAGCACACCGATCGGTTCCCCATCCCGGAACATGGGCACCCCCAGGATGGTCCGAAAGCCGGCGGTGCGCTGGGCTTCGGCCAGCTCATAGTCCGGATCGGCCAGGACGTCGACGATCTGGACGGGTGCGCGGTCGAGCATGGCGCGACCCATGGCCGAGCCGCGGCCCGGCACGGGGACAAACCCGGACATCAGCTCGCGGAACTCCACCGGCACATCGGAGCTGAAGACGCGCGCGCGAAACTCGCCGCCCATCTCTCGGGTGATGTTGCCCTGATCGGCGTGCGACAGGCGGACCGCGTTGTCGAGCACCGCCTGGAGGACGGCGTCCAGCTCGAAGGTCGAGCGGCTGATCGATTGCAGCACCTGCCCGACCGCCGTCTCGCGCTCGAGGGCTTCGTGGGTTTCCCCGAGCAGCCGGGCCAGCCGGATGGCGATCGCCGCCTGGTCGCCGAAGAGGCCGACCAGTTCGATCTCGGCTTCGGAGAATGGCGAGACGGTCGTGCGTGCCAGACCGAAAGCGCCGA
>JBKKBV010000120.1:0-2230 GCA_046713375.1 Candidatus Limnocylindria bacterium | reverse complement strand
TGGACGGGGAGGGGATGGCGCTCGTCGACCGGCTCGTCGGCCTCTGGACGGGAGCGGGAGTGACCGTGATGATCGCCTCCCACCAGGCTGAGCGTGTCGCCAGCCTGGCGGACGCGACGGTGCGCCTCGAGGGCGGGCTGCTGGCGGAGGTGAGCGGTGCCGGCGCCACCGCGGGGCCGGTGGGTGGCTCGCCGCGACCGCGGATGGTCGTCGCCGGGATGGACCGATGAACGACCTGCGGCGGGGCCTGGCGGTGGCCGTGGCGATCGCCCGCAAGGACGCGATCTCCGAGCTGCGCGGCCGCCAGGCGGTCGGCTCGACCATCTTCTTCGCGGCCCTCGTCCTGCTCCTTTTCGGCTTTGCGCTGGGACCGGACTCGCGACGCCTCGCCGACGCGGCACCGGGCCTTCTGTGGCTGGCGATCGTCTTCGGGGGACTGCTCACCATGGCGCGCCTGCATCAGCTCGAGGCCGATGACGGGGCCTTCGAGCAGCTCGCCCTCTACCCGGTCGATCGCCGCGCGATCTACGCCGGCAAGGCCCTGGCCGGAGCGGCGGCCATGCTCGTGCTCGGAGGCCTCCTGCTGCCGGTGGTGGCGATCCTGTATGCCATCCCGATTGGTGCGGCGTGGCTCCCGCTGCTGGTGGCGGTGGTGCTCGGCGCCATCGGCTTCGCGGCCATCGGCACCGCCTACGCGGGGCTGACCGTTCGCATGCGCGCGCGGGAGGTGATGCTGCCGCTCCTGGTGCTGCCGGTGGTGGCGCCGCTGCTGTTGGCCGCCGTCAAGGCCACGGCGGCCGCACTGGGCGGTGACCCGCTGGGGGAGCTGGGATCCTGGCTGCAACTGCTCGTTGCGTTCGACGTCATCATGCTGGTGGTCGGAGCCGGCACCTACGGCTTCCTGCTGGAGGACTGATGAAGACCCGCATCCTCGGATTCGTGACGCTGGCGGCCGTCATCGCGGCGACCTTCAACGGTCTCTTCATCGTGCCCGCCGATCTCAACCAGGGCGATGCGCAGCGGATCATGTACGTGCACGTCGCATCGGCCTGGCTGGCGTACGCCTCGTTCGGTGTGACCGCGCTGGCCGGCCTTGGCTACCTCATCTGGCGCGACCTCCGACTCGACGCCCTGGCGCTGGCCGGTGCGGAGGTGGGGGTCATGTTCACCGCCTTCGCGATCTGGGGCGGGATGATGTGGGGCCGACCGGTGTGGGGTGTCTTCTGGCAGTGGGAGGATCCGCGCCTGACGACGACCGCGCTCCTGCTGGCGCTGTACGTCGGCTACCTCCTCCTGCGCCGATTGACCGATGACCCGGCTCGCCGGGCGGCGCGCGCCGCCGTTGTGGGTCTCATCGCGGCGGTGGACATTCCGATCGTCCATTTTAGCGTCATCTGGTGGCGCGGCCTGCACCAGGGGCCGACCATCGGCGACCCCTCGAAGATCCTGAATCCCAGCGCCCCGCTCCTGTTTGTGACGGCGCTGCTGGCCATGCTCGCTGCGTTCACCCTGGTCTGGGCCTACCTCCTCATCCGTCGCTACCAGCTGGCGCGGCTTGATTGGCAGATCGAGGAGGATGCGCGTCGCGGCCTGGTCCTCGCGGCCCGCCGGACGGCCGCTGGCACGGCAGGCGTCGAGGAGCCGGCGGGATGACCGACGCCGGCTTCGTGATCGCCGCATACGGCGTGATCCTGGGCGGGATCGCCCTCTACGCCAGCCTCCTGGCCCGCCGGCTGCGCGTCGCGCGCGACGCAACGCGGCGCACCGACGGCGTCGTCACACCCGGATGACCCTGGCTCGGCCGGTGCTGCCGCCCCTGCCGCCGCGTGGCCGTCGCTGGGGCATGCTGGCCGGGGTGGGAGTGGTGCTCGGGGTGATCGCCTACCTGGCGTTCAGCAGCGTCGGCAACGCGCTGGTGTACTACCTGACCCCCACCGAGCTCCTGGCCCGAGGCCCGGCTGAAGTGGGCAAGACCGAGCGGCTCGGCGGCCTCGTCAAGATGGGGAGCATCTCCGGTGAGGCCCCCGACCTGACCTTCATCCTGACCGATGGGACCACGGAGATCTCGGTCCACGCCGCCGCAGCTCCGACCCGATCGTTTCGCGAAGGGTTCTGGGCCGTTGTCGAGGGCGAGCTGCGTGCCGTTGGGGTCTTCGAGGCATCCCAGGTGATCGTCAATCACGACGAGAACTACGTGTCTCCGTCGGAGGGGGGCCTCCCGACCCAGGCC
>JBKKBV010000119.1:0-7627 GCA_046713375.1 Candidatus Limnocylindria bacterium | reverse complement strand
GTCCGGGGTCGTGAAGGTCCCATGCGCGCCCAGGTGGTACTTGACGTCGTCCAGCCCGCCCTTGGGGACGAGGGCATCGCTCCCTCCCCGGCCCGCCTCGAACTCGGCGAGGATGCCCTCGTAGCTGACCCGCACGATGTGCGCCAGGACGTTCAGCCGTCCCCGGTGTGCCATCCCGATCACCGCGTCCTGTGCTCCCGAGGCGCCGGCGCCCACCAGCAGCTGGTCGAGCATCGGCACCATGGTGTCGAGCCCCTCGATGCTGAAACGCTTCTGTCCGAGGTAGGCCTTGTGCAGGAAGCGCTCCAGGCCTTCCACGACCGTCAGCCGCTCGAGCAGGGCGCGCTTCTCCTCGGGGCTCATGGGTGTCCGGTGTGCTCCGGACTCGATCGCCTGCCGCAGCCAGACCCGCTCGTCATGGCTGGCGATGTGCTCGACCTCGTACGCGATCGAGCCGCAGTAGGTCGCACGCAGCGCGGGGAGCGCTTCGGCCAGGGTCAGCCCAGGCACGTCGATGCGCAGCAGCTCTGCCGGGACGCGTTCCATCGCCTCAGGCGTCAGGCCCAGCGGCTCGGGGTCGAGCGCAGGATCGCCGACCGGCTCGCTGCCGAGTGGATCGAGGCGTGCCGCGAGATGGCCGAAGGACCGATACGCCCGCACCACAGCCATTCCGGCCGCCACCGCCCGGAGGTCATCGGTCGAGGCCGGTTGTGCGGCGGCTGGCTGAGATGCCGGCGCGGCGCTCGGCTCCAGCCCGAGCGACTCGTAGAAGCCGTCCGCTCCCTGCAGGAGTGCGTCGATGCGACCCAGGAAGGCGCCCGACTCCGCGCCCTGGATGACACGGTGATCGTAAGTCGAGCTGATGGTCATGACCCGTGACCCCCCGACGTCGCGAATGGCGCCGGTTGCCACGATGGCGCCCTGTCCCGGCATCAGTCGCGCGACCGAGGCGGTCGTTCCCAGCGTGCCCGGGTTGGTGAGGG
This sequence comes from Candidatus Limnocylindria bacterium, assembly GCA_046713375.1. Lineage (GTDB taxonomy): Bacteria > Chloroflexota > Limnocylindria > QHBO01 > QHBO01 > CF-167. The sequence goes on along the minus strand of JBKKBV010000119.1, from coordinate 6,644 downwards.
TGATGGTGGCCCCGGCCATGTCATCGGGCGCAAGGCGATTGGCCCGTGCCTTCTCGACCAGCTCCTCGTACCGGGCGCGGAACGTGGCGAACTCCATCGCCTCGGCGGAGCGGATGACGGGCACGACCAGGAAGCGGCCGCCATCAGGCCGTTCGACGTCGACCGCGAGCCCCAGGTGCACGCCACCAGGATCGACGCGATGCGCCGCGCCATCGGCCTCAAGGTAGTAGGTGGTCATGCCGGGCTGCTCGGCCGCGGCCTGGACGATGGCGAAGCCGATCAGGTGCGTGAAGCTGACCCGGCTGGGCGCCAGCTGTGCGACCAGCACTCGCCGACGCGCCTCGAGGGTTGCGACCTGAATGTCGCGGAAGCTCGTGGCAGTCGGGACCGCCAGCGAGGCGGTCATGTTGCGAGCGAGCCGCGCGGCGGGACCTCGGAGCGGCGCCGCGCCGGCGGGCAGGACCGGGGCGGTCGCATCGCCTCCGGCTGGTGCAGTTCCGGCCGGTTGGGGCTCGGCGGGCTGGCCGTCGGTGGGCGGGATGGCGGGCTCGAAGAGGGCACGCCACTCCGGATCGACCGATGCGGGGTCCGCCTGCCAGCGCTCCTGCATCTCGGCGATGTACCCGGCGTTCACCCCTTCGAGGGCACGCTCGATCCGCTCGGTCTCGGTCTGATCATCGGCAGCCATGGTGTCGCTAAGGATACGGGCGGCCCCTGCTACAGGTCCCGTCGGACAACGAGCTGCGAGCCCCTCGGCCGGTCAACCTCGCGAAAGCCCGAGCGCTGGAACATTGCGAGTGTGCCGGTGAACAGGTTTGCCGCGGGGTGGCGGCCGTCGGATGTGTCGACGGGGTATGCCTCGAGCACAGCCGCGCCGCGTGCCCGAGCGTGGTCGACCGCCCCCTTCAACAGGGCATTCGCCACTCCCTTGCCCCGCTCCCTGCGCGGGATCCAGAAGCAGACGACCGACCAGATCCGCTCGTTCGCAGCCTCCCCGGGCTCCGGCCCGATCCGCCGTGAGCGAATGATGCGGCCATACTGCGGCCGTGGAGCGACGCTGATCCAGCCAACCGGCGCACCGTCGCGGTAGGCGAGCAGGCCCGGCTCGGAGCCGGCCCGGACGATCTTGTGCATCAGCTCACGGTTGCCGGCACCGCCCTCCGCCTCGCCCCGGCTGAAGTCCGCAGCCGTCTGCCGCCACCAGGTGCACCAGCAGTGCCCGAAGGCGCCGGAAGGGCCGAAGAAAGCGGCCAGCTCTTTCCAGCGGTCGGCGGTGACCGGTTGGATCTCCAGCATGGGCTGACTCAGCCTTCGGCTCGGGGTTCCTCGGCGGGGGTTGCGGCGACCGCCTCCGCCGGCGGCTCGCCGTCAGGCGGCGAGCTGGGGACAGGCGCCCCGCTCTCGTCGGCTGCCCCACCCCACGCAGGGCCTCCCTGATCGCGGAAGGTCAGGCCGCGTACCAGCACCAGGACGCCGATCACGATCACCGCTACCGGCAGCACCCAGTTCGGCAGCGGCAGCCGCTCCCCGCTGATGCCGATGATCCCCTCGAAGAAGACGAGCGCGACGGCAAAGATGCCGAGCGCGGTCAGGATCGCGAAGAAGCCGTCGCGCGCCATCTTGCGGTCGCCGCTGCGCGTGCCGTACAGCAGCATGCCGATGCCACTGCCTCCCGGGCCAACCAGCGCCCAGGCGTAGGCCCAGCTCTCGAAGTGATCGGTGGCGTTCTGGTACAGGAGGACCAGGCCGACCATGGTCACCACGCTGCCGGTGATGGTCAGCCCCGAACCGCGCCGCTGGGTCAGGCCCAGCGTCACCAGCGCCAGGCCCGGCGCAATGACGTAGAACGGCCAGGCGGCCTCGCTGAGGTCGATGTTCAGCTGCTGACCGGCGAAGAAGATCAGGCCGAGGACGATCAGCGAAACGCCAAGCACCGCCGCGGCCCTGCTTCCGCCGCGGTGCTCCTTGGGCTCAAACGGCTCGGTCATGGGCGGATGCTACGCCTGAGCCAGCACGTGGCGCAGCGTCTCGGCGTCCACGTTGCGTCCGGTGAGAACCACGGCAACCCGGCGACTGGCGAGACTGCCCAGCTGAGCCCGCAGCGCAGCGATGCCGAGCGCGCCGCTTCCCTCGAGCACCAGGTGGTGGGCCTCGATCGCCCAGCGCATCGCGTCGGCGATCTGCTCCTCGTCGACGAGGACCAACTCATCGACGAGCTGGCGGCACATCTTCCAGGTGATGCTGTCGCGCTCGATGTTGCCGGCAACCCCGTCGGCAAGGGTCGGGGCGATCGGCATCGGCTTGGTGGAGTTCGACTCCAGGTAGGCGTACATCGGAGGCGACGCAGATGGCTGGACCCCCACCAGCCGCAGGCCGGGCTTGACTGCTTTTGTCCACAGGCCGATGCCGGCGATCAGCCCACCGCCCCCGATCGGCACCACCAGGGCGTCACAGGCCGGCCATTCCTCGAGCACCTCCGCGCCAACGGTGGCCTGCCCGGCAATCACGTCCGGATCGTTGTACGGCGAGACGTAGACCGCGATGCGCTCGGTGTCGCGACGTCGGGCCTCGGCCTCGGCGTCATCTGAGTCGCGGCCGAAGATCTCGACCACGCAGCTGTCGGACTCGAGCGCGCGCAGCCGCTCCAGCTTGGCGGGCGAGACCGACGCCCCGACCAGCACCGTCAACCGCATCCCATGGAGCGCCGCGGCGGTGGCGACGGCGATGCCATGGTTGCCGCTGCTGGCCGTCACCAGGTCGGCGTCCGGCCGGGTGGCGGCTACCAGCGCGACCTTGTTGTGCGCCCCGCGCGTCTTGAACGATCCGGTTGGCTGGAGCATCTCCAGCTTCAGCCGCACCTCGCTCGCGCCGCTCTCGGCAGCGAGGGTCGGAGAGTCCTCGAGCGGCGTGCGCAGGGCGATGCCGTGCAGCCGCCCGCGAGCGTCGAGTATGTCGGCCAGGAGTGGATAGCGGGGCATGCCCCCGAGTGTAGAGCCGGGTTGCCCTCAGCCGATGCTGGGGTCCGGCGCGGGGACGGGTGCCGAGTCGGCGTCGCCCAAGGGCCCATGCGGGCGATGCAGGAATGTGTTCAGGCGACGGGCGATGCGCATCATCGAGCCGAGCCGGTCGGCCACGCGAGCGCGCTCAACCGGCGTTGCCCAGTGGCGCAGGGTGTAATCGATCTCCGTCTTGTGCCGGGTGGCCGTGGTGTGGAGCTCCTCCACCTTCAGCCACACGTCCTCGTCCGGGTGCGACGCCAGGATCTGGCTGCGCAGCTCCATCACGTCGAGGTAATACGAGGTTGCCAGACGATCGATGTCACGCTGGGCATCGTGCTGCCACGGCTCCGGCGGCCCACCCAGGCCGTAGCGGCGCCATTCGCGGGGTTCAACTGCAGTGGTCATCGGTCTTAACCGGCCTCTAGCTGGGGCGGTTCCTGGATGCCAAAACCCTACCGATGGGGTCGATCGACTGCCACCGCCAATCCGGGCTAGTGGTCCCCGGACCTATGGCCGCGAGATCGGTCATTCAGGGGTGGTCTGGTAACATCGGCCGGCACTGTTGGGGTGTGGCCAAGCGGTAAGGCGCCTGACTCTGGATCAGGAGATCGAAGGTTCGAATCCTTCCGCCCCAGCCACTCCCAGCGCCGCGGCTGATCACCACGCCAGCGCCAGCAGCTCGGCGTACACCGCCTCCACATCCACGCCCGCGCCGCGCCGATTGAACCACTCCCCAACGTTGGCGACGTCACGGTGCAGCAGGTCGTAGGCATCGGTATTGGTGGTGAACTCGACCGCCTGCGGCAGGTCGATCACGACCAGCCGACCCTCCCACCAGAGCAGGTTGTAGGCCGATAGATCGGCGTGCACCAGCCCCGCGGCGGTCATTGCGCGCAGGCTGGAGAGAGGAGCTGCTCCCAGGCGGATGTCAACTCCGAGCCCGATAGCCTGGCCTGGCCCAGCTTGGGGGCGGCCTGCGAGTCGTCGCCGATGAACTCCATCAACAGCCCGTGGTCGGTCTGCTCCACGGGATGCGGGACCGATGCACCTGCCTCCCAGGCCCGACGCAGCATGGTCCACTCCTGGATCGGCCAGAGGCGCCCTGCCAGCTCGTGGCCGTAGCGACTGCCGCCCATCACCGCACGCTTGTCGCGGGTGGGAAGGAACCAGCCGGCCTTGTAGATCGCGTCGCCGCGGTAGGCGGTGGAGTTGGAGAAGCCCTCGGCGCGTAGTTGGCCCTTCGAGGGGTATCGGGGTCGGTATCGCTTGTGCGCGAGCAGGCGCGGTCCGCTGGTGTAGCGTCGCTCCACCAGGAAGATCTCGGCCTCCTTGCCGGACTTGAGGGTTCCGCGCGGGACGTCCTCGTATGGCTCGTCGTCGGGCCACGCAAGGGATGCTCGCGGCGGCGGTGGCGTGGAATGCACCGAAAAGGCGCTCCTGAGAACGGGGTCGGGGGGGTGATGGGAGCCCGACCCGAATCAGGAGCGCCGAGGACGCCTCAGTCAGAGGCTGCTGGCGTTACTCCGAAGGGCCGGGAGGGACTGACATGCGGATCCGCATTGCGCTCCTCCTCGTGGCTGCAGCTGGTGATGGATATTGCTCGGCAGATCATGCACGCGGCGCGGGCCTCCCGCAAGGGTCCTCAGGCGGGCTCGGCGGGCTCGACCACGTCGGCGTCGTCGGTAATCGGGTCCGCGGGTGACTTCTCGAGTCGCGCCAGGAATACCAGCGGCAGCGCGACCAGCTGCACCCCGGCCGAGATCAGGTACGAGGCTGCGTAGCCGCTGACATCGGCGACCCGGCCGAGGAGCGGCTGAGCGACAACGCCGCCCGCAGATCCCATCAGCGAGTCGAACGAGAGTACCGTCGCTCGCTGTTCGGACGGGATCACGTCGTTGAGGAAGGCCGATCGCATCGGCCTCGTCACCGCGCCGATGAGGGACCAGGCTGCCAACAGGGCCAGGGCCACCGCGAAGCCCGGCTTCAGACCCAGTACCGCCAGGAAGGCGACGCCCAACACACCGCCAATCAAGAGCGCATCGGTCCGGCGCCGGAAGAGTCGACGGATGTATGGCACCAGCAGGCCGCCGCCGATCTGGACGCCGGCGAAGATCGCCGCCGCCAGGCCGGCGATGCTGTAGGCGGTGGGGTCGCCGTACAGCTCGAGCAGGTAGGGCTGTGCGGCGTAGAAGATGTAGATGCCGGTGCCGGCCGTGAACGGGACCGCCAGCATCAGCCAGCGCACCGGCGGGTTGCGCAATCCGCCATCGATTGAGCCACGCAGCACGTTGCGGACGGCGGTGACCGCGCTCGCCTCGCGGTCCGGCGAGAAGCCGATGTCCCGCATGAAGCGCCACGCCACCAGCAGGGTCACACCGAACATCGCCGCGCGGATGATGTATGGAACGCCCAGGTTGGTGACCTGCGCGACGAGCCCGCCCGCGACCGTGCCACCCAGCATGGCCGCTCCGGTCACCGTCTGCGCCCGGCCGAAGACGTGCTCCAGGTGGCCCTGGAAGCCGGTGGCGTGCAGGGCGTCGACCAGCCAGGCCTCAGTGGCGCCCGAGAAGAAGGTGAAGCCCAGGCCCAGCAGGATCGATGCAATCGCCCAGCCCCACAGCGGAGCGTGGATCTGCCACATCACGAGGTAGAGGAGCGTCGAGACCAGCAGGGTGGCAGCGCCGAGCAGGTATGAGAATTGGCGGCCGCGGGTATCGGCGAACACGCCGGTGGGGATCTCGAAGAGCACCATTCCGAGGGTGAAGAAGGCATTGGCCGCGAACGCCTCGGCGTTATTCAGGCCGGCATCCAGCAGGAAGATGGTGTTGATGCCCCAGATGAAGGACGAGGCGAGCGTGCTCAGCAGGGTCAGCGTCAGGTAGGTGCGCTCGACGGCTTGCGCGTGCTGGTTGGGGGCCGGCTCGGGCGCCATGCGGGGACTCTACCCGCCGCCGGTCAGGGGCGCCTCCGCTGCACCACGACCCACGCCAGTCCTCCGCTCGCCAGCGCGACTAGACCCAGGACCGCGGACTCGCGCAGGACCCAGACGCCGTACTCGGTGCCCGGAATCCCGATCGCGACCTCGGTGAATCCCTCGGGTCCGCTCCCGTCATCAGGGAACGCGACGTCACCCGTAACGGTTGCAGAAGTCATTCATCGTGATGACTTCGCCGGTCGCATCGTCCCGACCAGGGCGGTGATATGCCCCCCTGCGGAATGGCGAGGTCAATCCCCGTCAACGCCCACGTGCACCGCGCGTAACGCTTGGCCAGGTCGTGCGCCTCCAGCGCGGGCTCGGTGCTCATGACTCCTCGCTCGAGGCCGGATCGTCCTCACTTGGCTGACGCTGAGGTCGGGCCGCGACGAGGATGAAGACGCCCAGACCGATCGCCACCGCCGGGCCTGCCCACTCCATCGGCACGTTGTCCACACCGCCGGAGAGGAGCAACAGCCCGAGGCCGAGCACCAGCACTCCGCTGACGAACGAGAGGAGGTCGACCGGGTGTCGTGCCATCAATTGATCCCCCGCAGATCCTCGATGACGAGGACGTCGCCGATCCCGCCCTGCAGGTCGAGGACGTAGGTTGGGCCGTCGACGTAGTGACGGACGTATCGGTCGTCCAGGCTGGTACCGGCGTCGTACGT
>JBKKBV010000118.1:0-6931 GCA_046713375.1 Candidatus Limnocylindria bacterium | reverse complement strand
GTCATGCGCTGGTAGGCGCGGCGCTCTTCGCGAGACATCGGCCTGAGTCTAGTCGGTCATCCGTCTGTACCATAAGCGGCCGATGCACGAGATCTTCGACCAGTTCAAGCAGCAGCTGCCGGACATCGACCCCGCCGAGACGCAGGAGTGGCTCGACTCTCTGGACGGGGTTGTCGCTCAGGCTGGTCCCGAGCGCGCCCGCTTCATCGTCTACAAGCTGCTGAAGCGCGCCCGGCAGCTCCAAGTCGGGCTGCCGCCGCTGGTCCAGACCCGGTACGTCAACACCATCTCGACCGAGCAGGAGCCGGACTTCCCCGGCGACGAGAAGATGGAGCATCGGATCCGCCAGATGATCCGCTGGAACGCCCTGGCGATGGTGCTGCGCGCCAACTCGAGCTTCGAGGGGATCGGCGGCCACCTGTCGACCTACGCCAGCGCAGCCAGCCTGTACGAGGTCGGCTTCAACCACTTCTTCCTGGGCCGCGACGATGGCGGAGCCGGCGATCAGATCTTCTTCCAGGGACATGCGGCGCCGGGGATCTACGCCCGCGCCTTCCTGGAGGGGCGGCTCAGCGAGGATCAGCTCGACCACTTCCGTCGCGAAACGGGCGGGCCGGGGACCGGCCTGGCCTCGTATCCGCACCCTCGCACCATGCCCGACTTCTGGCAGTTCCCCACCGTCAGCATGGGCCTGGGGCCGATGTCCGCCGTCTACCAGGCCCGATTCAACCGATACCTGGCCGCGCGCGGCATCGCCGACACCAGCGCCAGTCGGGTGTGGGCCTTCGTCGGCGACGGGGAGATGGACGAGCCCGAGTCGCTCGGAGCGTTGGGCCTGGCGGCGCGCGAGGGCCTCGACAACCTGATCTTCGTCGTCAACTGCAACCTGCAGCGGCTCGATGGGCCGGTGCGCGGCAACGGCAAGATCATCCAGGAGCTGGAGGCGACCTTCCGCGGCGCCGGCTGGCACGTCATCAAGGTCATCTGGGCGCGCGAGTGGGACGACCTGCTGGCGCGCGACCGCGACGGCGTGCTGCTGACCAGGATGAACGAGACGCTCGACGGTGACTACCAGAAGCTCTCGGTCGCCGATGGGGCGTACATCCGTGAGCACTTCTTCGGCCCCGATCCGCGACTCAAGGCGCTGGTCGAGCACCTCCCCGACGACGCCCTCGCCAGGCTGCGCCGCGGCGGCCACGACTATCGCAAGGTGTACGCCGCCTACGCGGCGGCGGTGGAGCATACCGGCGCCCCGGTCGTGATCCTGGCCAAGACGGTCAAGGGCTGGGCGCTGGGGCCTGGAATCGAGGGGCGCAATGTCACCCACCAGGCCAAGAAGCTGACCCAGGACGAGCTGAAGGTCTTCCGCGACCGCCTGGAGCTCCCGATCCCCGACGACCAGCTGGCCACGGCCCCCTACTACCATCCCGGGCCGGAGTCACCGGAGATCGCCTATATCCTCGAGCGGCGCAGGCAGCTGGGCGGCCTGGTACCGCGTCGCGTGGTGCAGGCCAAGCCGCTGCCGCCCGCGGCGGACGCGGCCTATGCCGAGATCTTCGCCGGGGCCGATCGTCCGGCCAGCACGACCATGGCCTTCAGCCGCCTGCTGCGCAACCTGATGCGCGATCCGCAGGTGGGCAGGCGGATCGTACCCATCATCCCGGACGAAGCCCGCACCTTCGGCATGGATCCCCTCTTCAAGGAGGTGGGCATCTACAACCCGCTGGGGCAGCGCTACACCGCGGTCGACAAGGAGCTCCTGCTCTCCTACCGGGAGGCCACCGACGGGCAGATCCTGGAGGAAGGGATCACCGAGGCGGGCGCAATGGCGGACTTCACGGCCGCGGCGACCAGCTATGCGACCCACGGCGAGCCGATGATCCCGTTCTACACCTTCTACTCAATGTTCGGCTTCCAGCGCACCGGCGACCAGATCTGGGCGCTCGGCGACGCGCGCGGACGCGGCTTCATGATGGGCGCCACCGCTGGCCGCACGACCCTCACCGGGGAGGGGCTCCAGCACGACGACGGGCACAGCCACATCCTGGCCAGCACCATCCCCAACGTGCTCGCATACGACCCTGCCTTCGCCTACGAGCTGGCGATCATCGTGCGCGAGGGGATCCGGCGCATGTACGGCGAGCCGGGCGAGGACATCTTCTATTACCTGACCCTGTATAACGAGAACTGGGCGATGCCGCCCAAGCCCGATGGGGTCGAGGAAGGAGTGCTGCGCGGCCTCTATCTCTTCCGGGCGGCGGAACGCGGCTCGCGACGCGTCCAGTTGCTGGGATCGGGTTCGATCCTGCACCAGGCGCTCCGCGCCCAGGAGCTGCTCGCCGAGCGGTACGACGTGGCCGCGGACGTGTGGAGCGTCCCGTCGTTCCAGCAGCTGCGCAACGACGCGCTCTCCGCCGAGCGCTGGAACCGGCTACACCCCGAGGCGGAGGCGCGCGTGCCGTACGTGGTCCAGCTGCTCGGCCAGACAGCCGGACCGATCATCGCCGCCACCGACTACCTCAAGGCGCTGCCCGAGATGGTTGCGCGCTGGATCGACCGGCCGTTCACCGTCCTGGGGACCGATGGCTTCGGCCGAAGCGACACGCGTGAGGCGCTGCGCATGCACTTCGAGGTGAGCCCGGAGCAGATCGCCTACGCGGCGCTCCATGGCCTGTGCCTCACCGGCACGGCCGACCGCAAGGAGCTGGTCCGGGCCATCGGCGAGCTGGGGATCGATCCGGACCGAACCGACCCGCGCGAGGCATAGCGACAGCCACCCTTAGGCAGATCCCCGTCGCGTCATGCCCCGTCGTGCATTCGTGCAGCACGGCTGCACGAGCGGCCTTGACAGTGACCTACTTATCCCCGCCCGCCTGCGATCAGAGGCGTGGCTCCCCGCACGCGTGCGCCGCAGGCGGGACAGTAGCGGTAGTCGGGCTGGACCCAAGCGTTGCAGTCGTCGCACCTGGCGCGTGGGAGCGCACGCATGGCGACGACCAGCGCAGACATCGCCGCGCGGGCCGTTCGTCCCAGGCCGACACCGCCCGCCGGCAGGAGCGCCGGCCGCCACCGACGTTGCGGAGTCGACAGGATCGGCTGAGCGGCGGCGGTGTTCTGCAGGAATCTGAGGCGCGCGTGGTCGTATTCAGCGCGTGAGCGTGGGTCGATGAGCAGTGATCGCACCGCATTCACGACCTGCATCTCCTCGTTTGCGCGGTCAGAGACATTGCGGTCGGGGTGGAAGGCGCGAGCCAGCCGGCGGCAGGCTGCCACGATCTCCGCGCGGCCGGCGTTGGGGAGGACTCCCAGCAGCCGGTAGACGTCGCGATCCGGTTGGTACGGCAGGAGGCGGAGGTCCATCGGGGCTGGTGGCGATGGTAGCCGACTCCTTTCGGCTCTCGTCGCCCACTCCTGCGCGTTCGATTTGTGACCACAATCCCTCAGTTTATAAAGGCTGGATGACAAAATGCGAAATGGGGCTTGACAAGTCACAAGCCACCGGTTAATCTCCGCTCAGCGACTAAGAAAACCAGCAATCAACATAGCAAAAGGCAAGGAGCGCTACCCAAATGTACAACCAGTTCCAGTTGGCGATCGTGAACACCGAGAACGAGATCCGGGGCATTCGCTCCCGCAAGACCGTTCGCTCGCACGCGAACACAAGCGACAGCGGCATCAAGCGCGTCTTCCGCCTCGGTGGAGACCGCCAGGTCGGGCGCCGATAGATGGCACGCGACGTCATCTCCACCTGCCCCGTTTGCGAGGGCGAGCTGGCAATCACCCGCCTGCACTGCCGCACCTGCGGAACGGCGTTGGAGGGAGAGTTCGGGGTCGGCCGCTTCGGTCGCCTTTCCCGTGAGCAGCTCACCCTGCTCGAGTCCTTCCTCCGCTCCCGCGGCAACCTCAAGGACCTCGAGCGCGAGCTGGGCATCTCCTACCCCACCGTGCGCGGCCGGATCGAGGCCCTCCTGCGAGCCCTTGGCCTGGCCGATGGCGACGAGGCGGCAACCGAGGAGCCGCTCGTGGCGGCGGCGCCGAATCCATCCAGCGACGACGATGCCGACGAGCGCCGCGCGATCCTCGACCGCCTCGCCCGGCGCGAGATCTCGGCCGAGGACGCCGCCGAAGCGCTCCGCGCCCTGGGGGGTGCGTAAGCCATGGGCACCTACGTTCGCACCCAGTCGATCGATCACACCGTGGGGGACCGCGGCAGGGTCTCGTTGGAGGTCACCTCGGGTGACGTCCAGGTCCGCGGCATCCCCGGTGGCGAGGCGCACATCCGAGCCACCTTCAAGATCTCGGCCTCATCCGACACCGATGCCGATCGCATCTTCGAGGCGGTGCAGCTGCGCGTGCAGCGCGCCAGCGGCGAGCTGAGCGCCGAGGAGCACGATGGCAACCTCTCCCTCGGCCCCGTCATCGGCCGGCTCTTCGGCGCCGATGGGCACTACGAGCTGACGGTCGAGGCCGAGGTGCCATTTGCCGCCGAGCTCCAGCTGTCGGGTGTCTCCTCCGACGTGGACGTCAGCGACCTGCGCGGCGACCAGGGCTATCGGACCGTTTCGGGCGATCTGAGCGTGACCAACGCCGGAGGCCGTGTCCGCCTCGAGACCGTGTCAGGCGACGCAACCATTCGGGCCGACGAGCTTCTCTCCCTCCAGTCGCAGGGCGTCTCGGGTGACCTGAACGTCACGGCATCCACGCTGCGATCGCTGCGTGCCAACACCGTGTCCGGGGACGTCGAGCTCGAGGCGCAGCTCGCCGAAGGTAGCGACTTCAGCGTCGAGACGGTGAGCGGCGACCTCGAGGTGGGGCTGGTGGGCGATGCCACCTTCGAGATCCGCGGCCTCTCCACCGACGTCAGCAGCGAGCTCGATCACCGCCTCGAGGGGCAGGTTGATCGGCGGCGCCTGATCATCGGCAGCGGGAGCCCACGGCTGAGCTTCAAGTCGATGTCGGGCGACGTCCATGTGCGCCGGCCGCGACGCCTGAGCACGCAAACGACGCCGACCGAGCCGAAGGGCGAACCGACGGCGGCCGAGAAGCAATCCCAGCTCGACGTCCTGCGCGCTCTCGAGCGCGGAGAGATCGACGTGGACGAGGCGACCCGTCGCCTCGCCGGTGGATCCTGAGATGGGCGATGAGCTGGCGACCGTTCTGCGGCTCGTGGCCGAGGGAAAGCTGAGCGCCGAGGAGGCGGCTCCGATTATCGAGGCCCTCGGACGCCACCGCGCCCCGCGACCGCCCGAGCCTCCCGCGGCGGGATTTCCGTTCACCGGTGCCGTCCCCGGCAAAGGCCCGGGTCGGGGACGACGCGTCCGGATCCAGGTCACCGAGCGCGGGCGACGCGTAGTCGATGTGCGCGTGCCGCTGGCGTTCGCCGCCATGGCGGCGCGGATGGTGCCGGGCATTCCGGACAGCTACGCCGCGCTCATCGAGCGGGCCGTCGAGGGTGACATGGTCGGACCCATCGTCGACCTGGCCGAGGACGAGGACGGCGACGGCGTCCTGATCACGGTCGAATGACCTACGCACCGCAGAAGGAGCCCTCGTAGAATCGGAGTCCGTGACCCCGCCCACCGACGACCCAGCCGTGCCGTGGTGGACGGGCGGGGTGATCTACCAGGTCTACCCGCGCAGCTTCGCGGACGCGAACGGCGACGGGATCGGGGACCTGGCAGGGTTTATGGAGCACCTCGACCACCTCGCCGGCGGCAGGGACTCGCTCGGCGTGGACGCGGTCTGGCTGTCACCGATGTATCCGTCGCCCCTGGCCGATTTTGGCTACGACATCTCGGACTTCACCGACGTGGCGGCCGAGTACGGGACGCTGGCCGATCTCGACCGACTGGTCGAGGCCTGCCACGCACGCGGGCTGCGGCTGCTGCTCGACCTCGTCCCGTGCCACACCTCGATCGAGCATCCGTGGTTCGCCGACAGCCGCTCGTCGCGTGCCAGCGCTCGTCGCGATTGGTACACGTGGGCTGATCCGGGGCCGGACGGTGGGCCACCGAACAATTGGCGCGCATTGTTCGGCGGCGCGGCCTGGGAGCTCGACGCGGGCACGGGCCAGTACTACCTCCACTCGTTCTACGCTGAGCAGCCGGACCTCAACTGGCGAAATGCGGAGGTCGTCGCCGCGATGGGCGATGTGATGCGCTTCTGGTTCGAGCGTGGCGTGGACGGATTCCGGGTCGACGCCATCACCCACGCAATCAAGGATTCGATGCTGCGGGACAACCCGCCGGCCGGGCCGCCCATTCCGCCCTTCCCGCCGGATCGAACCGGGCTCGACCCGATCTGGAGCGACGACCAGCCGGAGATGACGGAGGTCGTGCGGTTCCTGCGCAGCGTCGCCAACGAGTACCCCGGCAGGCTGCTGATCGGGGAGGCGTATCTCCCCGTCGAACGGCTGGCGCGCTACTACGGCGACGTTGGTGGCGAGGGATTCGAGCGCATGTTTGACTTCGAGCTGTCGCAGATCGAGTGGGGCGCCCAGCAGTTCCGACGGACCGTCGACCGTGCCGAGCGGTTCACGCCCGTCGACGTTGAGCCAACCTGGGCGCTCTCCAACCACGACCTGTCGCGTCACGCCACGCGCTTCGGGGAGGATCGATCGCGGCTGGCCGCATTGCTCCTCCTCTCGATGCGCGGCACCATCTGCCTGTACGCCGGCGAAGAGATCGGGATGGTGGACGGTCCGGAATCGGCGTCGCCCCTCCACGATCGCTTCGGCAGAGACCGCCAGCGGATGCCGATGCAATGGGACGCGTCCCCCACCGGCGGCTTCAGCAACGGCCAGCCGTGGCTGCCGCTCGTCGACCCTGCGGCGCGGAACGTCGCCGACCAGTCTCGCGATCCCTCGTCGCTGCTCAATCACTATCGCCGTCTCCTCGCGCTGCGGCGAAGCTCGGCAGCCCTGCGCCACGGC
>JBKKBV010000117.1:0-8587 GCA_046713375.1 Candidatus Limnocylindria bacterium | reverse complement strand
GGGTGCGCACCTGCTGGGCCTTGACGTAGTAGGCGTCGTAATAGCCGGCCGACAGGGCGTAGGTGCCCAGGATGATCCGGCGCTTGACCTCCGGGCCGAAGCCCGCGCCACGGGTGCGCAGGTAGTTCTCGAGCAGGTCGTCCTCGCCGGCGGAGAGGCCGTAGCGGATGCCGTCGTATCGGGCCAGGTTGGCGCTCGCCTCGGCCGGGGTGATGATGTAGTAGGTGGCCAGGCCGTGGTCGGTGGACGGCAGCGAGACCTCGACGATCTCTGCGCCCAGCCCCTCCATGACGCCGATGGCGGAACGCACCGCCGCCTCGACCCCCGGCTCCATCCCGGCCACGAAGTACTCGCGCGGAACGCCCAGCCGCAGCCCGCGCACCTCGCCGTTCAGCGTGGCTGCGTAGTCGGGCACCGGAACGTCGACGCTGGTCGAGTCGCGCGGGTCGTGCCCGGCCAGCGCCTGCAGCACCGCCGCTGCGTCTGCGACAGAGCGCACCAGCGGTCCGCATTGATCGAGCGACGAGGCGAAGGCGACCATCCCGTATCGGCTCACCCGCCCGTATGTCGGCTTGAATCCTACGATCCCGGAGAGCGAGGCAGGCTGTCGGATGCTGCCGCCGGTGTCGGTCCCGGTGGCGAAGAATGCCTGCCCGGATGCCACTGCGGCGGCCGATCCACCGCTGCTGCCACCCGGCACCGTGCTGTCATCCCAGGGGTTGTGAACCGGTCCGTAGGCGCTGTTCTCGTTGCTCGAGCCCATCGCGAACTCGTCGAGGTTGGTCTTGCCGAGCAGCACGGCACCCGCCGCGCTGAGGCGCTCCTCGGCGTCCGACGCGTAGGCGCAGCGGTACCCCTCCAGGATGCGCGAGCCGGCTGTCGTCGGCAGTCCGCCGTCGGGCTGCCCGTCGTCATCAAGCGCGCGAGTGACGAAGATGTCCTTGAGCGCGTAGGGGATGCCGAGGAGGGGCTTCTGCGATCCGTCGCCGGCCTTCAGTGCGGCGTCCGCCCGGTCAGCCGTGGCCAATGCGCGCTCCTCGCCAACGGCCAGGAAGGTGTTGAGCCGCTCACCGTCGCGGGCGATGCGTCCCAGGCAGGCCTCCGTCAGGTCGCGGGAGCTGACCTCGCGGCGGCGAAGCAGCTCCCCGACCTCGGCGATGGTGCGGTCGGCCAGAGGAAGGGTCGCGGACATGCGGCTAGCGCCCCTCCTCCAGGACAACCGGGACCCGCAGCAGTCCGCCCTCTCGCTTTGGGGCCTCGGCGAGCGCCGCCTCTCGGCTCATGCTCGGCCGCGCAACGTCGTCGCGCATCACGTTCTCGAGCGCGATCACCTGCGCCGTCGGCCCCACCGAGCTGGTGTCCACGTCGGCCAGCTTGCCGACCGCGTCGAGGATCCGGCTCAGCTGAGGGACCAGCCGGGCGATCTCTTCATCGGTCAGGCCAAGGCGGGCCAGGGCGGCGACCTGCTCGACGTCGGATCGGGTGATCATGGCCCGATGATAAGCCGACGGTAAGGCTGTGGCGCCGATCCTGTCGTCATGCCTGGGCCCGTTCCTCGCACGCCGCGTGATACGAGCGTGACATTCCGCGTTGACTACGATGCGCTGACCTGGGCGCGGGCCAGGGCTTGGTTTGGCGGGTCCAGCCTCAATGCCGTCGTGCGAAGATTCCGGGAGGAGTACGCCGCAGTTCCTCCCCGATGGATGGCACGACTACCGCCGCCATGGACGCCCGAAAACCGGATCAGACCGGTGATGGACCCGATCGGAGCGGGACATGACGCGGCAGGGCGCACGGAGTCGGGAGCGCCGAACGAGGTCGTCGACTCTGCGATCGCCGAGGTGCTCTGGGTCGAGTCCGATCGCGACGAGCCGCTTCGCCGTCAGGGTTGATCGTGCAGTCGTGCTGCATGACTGCACGCAGGGTCGTGACACTGTCGCTGACACCTCGCCGGGCGCGCTCCCGCCAGCCACAATGCCACGCATGCCTGACGACCCGCGTGCCCTCGCCATCCCGATTCCCGGCGGGCGGATCGAGGCGCTTCTGCTGCCCGGCGGTCCCGGCCGCGCCCTCCTCGTGCTGGGTGGTGTTGAGACCGGGTTGCGACCGCTGGAGGGATCGGAGCAGGCGCACATCCGGCGCTGGAGCCGACGCACGGACCGGCGTTTGGTGGTGGTGATCGGACGCCCCCTGCCCAACGATCCGGCCGACGCCGCCCAGATGCTGCACCCCCGGGCCGCGGCCGAGTCGGTGGCGCGTGGGATCCGCTCACTGCGCGACGCGATGCCACCCCTCGCGATCGAGGCCGAGTCCGGCGGCGGCCGCATCGCGCTGTGGCTGACGGTTGATCATCCGGACCTAGTTGCCCGGCTCGTCCTCTCGTCGGTGGCCTCGGAGACCCCGCCTGACTCGCCGATGACCAGGCGCATGGCCCAGTGGCTCGACCTCGCCGAGCGCGGGGAATGGGCCGATTTCTTCGCACAACTGGCGATGCAGCTCAAGCCTGGAGGGAGTGTGGACCCCAAGGCCGTGCCGGTCAGCGCGGGGTTCCAGCCACGCCCGTCCACCCCGGAGCGATTCATCGGGGAGCTGCGAACGACCCTCGACCCGACCTCCTTCGTCACGGATCGGCTCGGCGAGGTCAAGGTCCCGACCCTGGTACTGGCGGGTGGCCGGGACCAGGTCGTGCCCCTCGCATCAACTCAGGTGGTGGCGGAGCGCATCCCCGGCGCTCGCCTCGAGGTCGATCCGGAATGCGGCCATACCGTCCGCGCCTCGTTCCGCGGCTACGACGATCTGGTGGAGGCGTTCCTGGCGGAGGGCGACTGACGGGTCTGGGCCGACCCGGCATCCTCCAGCCAGCGCCACAGGATGGCGGCGCCGATCAACGCAACTCCCGCGGCGCTGAGGAACGCGATCGGAGTGGTGCTCACCGCGGCCACCGCGCCCATCGCGATCGGTCCTGCGCCGAAAGCCAGGTCGATGAAGGCGCTGAACGTACCAAGGGCGGCACCCCGCTCGTTCGCCGGCGCGCGGCTGACCGTCAACGACGCGAGCGCCGGCGTCGTGAACGCCACGCCCAGCCCCAGGAGCAAGGTGCCGGCCAGCAGCCCGCCCACCGTCGGCATCAGCCCCATCAGGCCCAGTCCGGCCGCGGTGATGAGCAGCGCTGTTCCGGACAGCCTGCGTGCGCCGATACGGTCCGGCAGCCGAACGCCGATCAGCCGTGCCACGATCACGGTGCCCCCAAAGGTGAGCAGGAACAGCCTTGCTCCGTCCAGCCCCAGCGGGCCGACCGCGTACGGCGGCAGCAGGGTGAAGTAGCCGCCCATGCCCCAGACACCCGTCATCAGGATCAGGCCGGGCAGGATGCCCGCGGGGTGCAGGAGGCGTCGCGGGGTGGCCGGCCCCGGCTCCAAGGGGTCCTCTTGAGGACGTGTTTCAGGCACGGCCAACGCAACGATGGCGGCGATTCCCGCGAGGATGGCAGAGGCGATCCAGACCGCCGGGAAGCCGCCAGCCGCAAAGGCTGTCTCCCCGATCAGTGGCCCAACCGCGACCCCGACGTACAGCGACAGCGAGAAGAGGGTCAGCGCCTCGCCGCGGCGCTGGGGCGGTGCCAGGTCCGCCTCCGCGGCGAAGGCCGCCACGAAGACGAGCGCCTCGGCCACGCCGAGCAGCAGGCGTAGCACCACCAGGATTGCCAGCGAGCTGGCCAGGAGGTGCGCGAGCATGACGGCCCCGAACAGCAGCGAGCCGCCGACCATCAGCGGCCGACGTCCGCGCCGATCCGCCAGGCCTCCGGCCAGGGACCTCAGCACCAGCGCGGAGAGGCTGAACGCGCCGAAGGTCAGGCCGGCGCCGAAGGCGTCAGCACCGAGCGGTCCAGTCGCAAAGCGCGCAACCAGGGCGAGCGACGTGCCATCCGCCACGAAATAGGCAAGCGACGCGAGGCTGACCAGCAGGAAGGGCCGGGTCAGGATCGGCGGCTTTGTCACCGCGAGCTGGGCAGGATCGGCCGCACGAAGACCTGTCGAGACTCCTCAACCCATTGAGCTGGATCCGGATCGAGAGCGGCCCGTTCACTGGAGGCGTAGTAGGCGTCATTGAGCGCCTCCCACTCCTGTTCGGGGGCGTCGTGGGCCAGGATCCAGACGAAACGCCGCTCCGATCGGATCGTCCACGCGCCCTCCGTCCGGAACCCGAAGCGTTCGCGAAGCGGGACGACCCCTTCTCGCCAGGCTGCCACGAAGTCGTCGAGGTGGCCGGCGGCGATCAGGTAGTCGCGCAGCTCGGCCGTCACACCGCACCGCCATCAAGCAGCCGGCGGAACCCCTCCTCATCGAGCACGGGCACGCCCAGCTTCTCCGCCGTGGCGAGCTTGCTCCCCGCCTTCTCGCCGGCGACCAGGTAGTCGGTCTTGGCGCTCACCGATCCAGCGGCGTGCCCGCCCGCAACTCGGATCGCCATCTCCGCCTCCTCCCGGCTGAACCCCGGAAGGGTGCCGGTCACGACCAGCGTCCTGCCGGCCAGCGGCCCCTCCCCCGCCTCGACGGATGCGCCAGGTTCGGGCGCCTCGGCGACAACGCCGGCGTCGAGCAGGTGGTGCAGCGTGTCGCGAGTGTGCTCATCGGCGAAGTAGCCAACGATCCCCTCGGCCACCACCTTGCCGATCCCGAAGACGGCGGTGAGCTCCTCGGCCGAGGCGTCGCGCAGGCGGTCGGCCACACGGCGCGTCCAGGCGGCCTCGTCCTCGTCCTCGGCTCGCGGTGTCTCACCCGTCAGCCAGTTCGCCAGGTCGATCGCCGTCTGCTCCCCGACGTGGCGGATCCCGAGCGAGTTGACGATGCGAGCCAGCGGGCGTCGGCGTGCGCCCTGGATGGCGGCAAACAGGTTCTCCGCGCTCTTGCGGGCGTATCGGTCCAGGCCCTCGAGCGTCTCGACATCCAGCCGGAAGATGTCGGCCGGCTCGCGCAGCAGCTCCCGCTCGGCGAGCTGATTGACAACGGCGTAGCCGGCCCCCTCGATGTCCATCCCGCCCCGACCGGTGAAGTGCAGCAGCCCGCCGATGCGCTGAGCCGGGCACCACGGGTTCGGGCAGCGCCACACGACCTCGCCCTCCTCGCGGACCGCGGCGGTCCCGCACACCGGGCAGGCGGCCGGCATCTCCCAGACCGTCTCTGAGCCGTCGCGCGCGTCGACGACGGCGCTGACGATCTCCGGGATCACGTCGCCGGCGCGCTGCAACACGACGGTGTCGCCGACCCGCAGGTCCTTGCGGCGGATCTCGTCGATGTTGTGCAGGGTCGCATTGCGCACCGTGGTGCCCCCCACGACGACGGGGGTCACGTGTGCAACCGGCGTGAGCGCACCGATGCGCCCCACGTAGACCTCGATCTCCTCGAGCTTGGTGGTCACCTGCTGCGCGGGAAACTTGTAGGCGGTGGCCCAGCGTGGGGCGCGCGACACGAAGCCCAGGCGCTGCTGCTGCTCGACGCTGTCGACCTTGATGGCGATCCCATCGGTCTCGTAGTCCAGGTCCTTGCGAGCCTCCGCCCACTCGTCGACGTACTCGATCACGGCGTCGACCCCCTCGACTCGCCTGGCGTGCGGGTTGACCGGGAAGCCCAGCTCGCTCATCAGCTCCAGCGACTCCGAGTGGCTGGCCAGACCCGGAACGCCCACCACCTGGTAGGTCCAGACCGATAGCTTCCGGCCAGCAGTGACGGCCGGGTCCTTCTGGCGCACCGTGCCGGCCGCCGTGTTGCGGGCATTGGCATACAGCGGCTCGCCTTCGCGCTCCAGCTGCTCGTTCAGCGTTGCGAAGGCACCGCGCGGCATGAAGACCTCGCCGCGCACCTCGAGCTTCTCGCCGGGCGGGTCGGTGCGGAGCCGCAGTGGGATGGCCCGCACTGTTCGCAGGTTGGGAGTGACATCCTCGCCGGTGCTGCCGTCGCCGCGGGTCGCCCCGCGCACGAACGAACGCCCGTCGTAGCGCAGGCTGATCGCCAGCCCATCGATCTTCAGCTCGCAGACGTACGCCACCGGCGGGTCGTCGGTGGCGAGCCCCAGTCCCTTGCGGACCCGAGCGTCGAACTCCCGCAGCTCGTCGTGGCCAAAGGCGTTGCCGAGCGACAGCATCGGGAATTCGTGCCTGACCTCGGCGAAGAGAGTCGAAGGTGCAGCCCCGACCCGCTGCGTGGGCGAGTCGGGCGACGTCAGCTCCGGGTGCGCGGCCTCGAGCTCAGTCAGCTCGCGCAGCATCCGATCGTAGACCTTGTCCTCGATCGTCGGGGCGTCAAGGACGTGGTAGCGGTAGTTCGCGTCGTCGAGCGCCTCGCGCAGCTCTGCGGCGCGCGCGGCGGGGTCAGTCGGCATCGGCCTCGTCGGCATCGGCCTTGCCATCGAACCAGGCGCGGATGTCGAGCGTGTGCTCGCGATAGTGATCGGCTCCGTCGAAGCCGACGATCTCCTCGAGCGTGTCACCCTCGGCATTGCGATCGCCGAGCGACTCGGGGTCCACCGCCGTGAGGCGTGCAACAAAGGCGTCGTAGGCGCCCTGCTCGCGGCTGGCGACGGTGGCGAAGTCGGTCTCGCGGGCCACGCGTGTCACCACCTCGTTGCGCTCGTCGACCGACAGCTCGTCCCGGCCGAAGTCGGACAGCTCCCCCTGCTCGGCGCGATGCAGCGACTCGGCTGCGTGCCCCGTCCAGTAGCCGACGTGCGCCAGCAGGTCGCGGGCTGACCAGTCCTCCACAAGGCCCGGTGTGAGTCGCAGCGCGGGATCGATGTCGTTCAGGGCGGCGAGGAACTCGTTCCGCGCGGCCTCGAGGCCGTCGAGCAGCTCCTGGACGTGCGGGTCCGGCATTGGCGGATTCTAGTGGCGGGTTATCGCCCCGCGCTCTAAACCTCGTGCGTTGGGCCTAGGTTCGCTCCAGGCCGGCGTAGGCGGCGATCAGCTCCTTGACTCCCTGCCCCACGAAGGCGACCGTCACCCACTCGTCGCCCTTCTCGAGCCGGCTCGAGACCACGATCCCCTCCCCGAAGCGACGGTGGCGCACCTTGTCGCCCGCTCGCCAGGCGACGGCCGTGGCATCGGCGGTCGCCACCGCATCGGGGTGCGAAGCGGTGAACGCGCCGCTGCCCAGGTCGAGCTCCTCGCCCTTCTCGTAGTGGGCCTGCGATACCCGCTCACGGGCGGCGTCCAGCTCCTTCCCGATCGGCACCGGCGCGGACAGGTCCGGCAGGTTCACCGGGCGCAGGTTCTCGCGAACCCGATGGCCCGGCGAACGATACCCGCCGGGCAGCCACTCGTCGTCATCGGTCCCGCGCCGTGACCAGCCACCCTGCGCACCCCAGGCGCGGCGATACGGTGTCGCCGCCTCGCGGTCCGCCTCCAGCAGCTCCTCCGGCAGCTCGGCCAGGAAGCGGGACGGCTCACTGGCGGCCCCCACCCCCCAGGTGGACCGATGGTTGGCGTGCACCAGGAAGAGCCGATCCTTGGCACGGGTCATGCCCACGTAGGCGAGGCGCCGCTCCTCCTCTAGCTCGCGGTCATCCTCGAGGGCCCGGCGGTGCGGCAGCAGCCCCTCCTCGAGCCCCACGATGAAGACGATCGGGAACTCCAGCCCCTTGGCCGCGTGCAGGGTGATGAGCGTCACCCGGTCGGGCCGATCCTCGAGCTCATCCTGGTCGCTCACCAGCGCGACCTCCTCCAGGAAGCGCTCCAGCCCCTCGGGGATCGCCAGCTCGTCGAACTCTGCGGCGTGGTTGCGCAGCTCGAGCAGGTTCGTCCAGCGCTCCTCGCCGTCATCGGTCCCGTCCTGGAGCTGCTCGCGCAGGCCGGTGCGCTCGTAGACCGCGTCGAAGAGGGCGGATGGCGGCTCCTTGGCGGCAATCGCCGCGAAGCCGCGCACCAGCTCGGCGAAGCCCGACAGCGCGGTGCGGGCACGGGGCGACAGGTTCGGGTTCTCGCCGGCACGCTCGATGGCGTCCCACAGCGTCCCGCCGCGAGACTCGGCGGAGGCGCGCAGCTCCTCCATTGTCTTGTCCCCGATCCCGCGCGCCGGCACGTTGATCACCCGTTCCAGCGCCACGCGGTCCGCGGTGTTGCGCGACAGGCGCACGTAGCCGAGCGCGTCCTTCACCTCGCGCCGCTCGTAGAAACGGGTGCCGCCGACCAACTGGTACGGGATCCCGAAGCGTACGAACGCCTCCTCCAGCACGCGGCTCTGGGCGTTGATGCGATACGTGATGGCAATCTCGCCGTAGCGCAGGGAGCCGGCCTCGTCATCGGCCCGGGCGGTGAGCATGGCGTTCAGCCCACTGCGCCCCGAGCCGGTCAGGCGTTCGATCTGGCGCGCGACGAACTCGGCCTCCTCGTACTCGTTGTAGGCGTCGAAGAGGGTGATCGCGGTGCCGGCCCCGCGATCGGTCCAAAGCTTCTTCTCCTTGCGCCCTTCGTTGCGGGAGACCACGGCATGGGCGGCGTCGAGGATGGTCTGCGTGGAGCGGTAGTTCTGCTCCAGCTTCACGACCTTGGTGGTGGGGTGGTCCCGCTCGAAGTCCAGGATGTTGCGCAGGTCCG